>CBFCXR010000068.1:0-11036 GCA_965602045.1 uncultured Bacteroidales bacterium
CAGCTTTAGGTCTGCCGTCCGCAGCCACAATACCATTTATGCAGAAATTACCAGTATGCAGCTTTTCGCCATAATCGCCACCGTAGGCATAAAACTCAACTCCATTTTCATCTTTCTTCAGCAATCCCTGGTCCTTAAAATCCCATATACAACCGCCAATCAACCTTCTTCTTGAACGGAATATATCCCAGAAATCCATCAAATTTCCAGTAGAGTTTCCCATAGAGTGTGCATACTCCGAAAAGATGATGGGTCGGTCATCTCCCGGTTGTTCGACCAGTAAATCCGGAGTAAAAATACCAGGATACTGGCGGCTGATTACATCAACATAATACTGGTCAACAGGTACCTGAATTCGATGGGAATGGTCTGCGGGATAATCAGGATGACCGGGATCTATGTATCCCTCAACCCTGTGATTACCCTGTGCAGCCTCATAATGTACAAAACGTGTAATATCAAAGTCATGAATCCATTCAGCTATAGCTGCATGATTTGGACCACGTCCGGCTTCATTTCCAAGGCTCCAGCATATGATGCCTGGGTGATTTTTATCACGCATAACCATCCTTGTGTTTCTTTCCATAAATGCATGTGTCCACATAGGATTATTACTTAGCTTGCCCCCCTGGCCATGTGTTTCCAGGTTCGCTTCATCAATAACCATAATTCCATATCTGTCACATAAATCATAAAAATACGGATCGTTGGGATAATGACTGGTACGTATACAGTTAAAGTTGAACCGTTTCAGTGTTTGTACATCATCTAAAATATCATCACGGGAAAGGGCTTTCCCCTTAACAGGATGATGGTCATTTCTGTTTACTCCATAGAGATATGTTACTTTACCATTTATTAATAATTTTTTGTCATTTTCTGAGAATTCAATACTCCGGAATCCCAGTTTGCAGCTTTTAGCTTCCAGCATATTCCCGTCTTTGTCCTCCAGGCATAATACCAAAGTATAGAGATTCGGACACTCAGTGCTCCACTTGTCAGGATTATTTATATCAACTTCAAATAAACCGAATTTAACATTATCCAGACGCGGATACGCTTCATTGATAATAGATTCTACACTTCTTTTCAAAGCTTCTTTTAATACAGGCAGATTATCTTTATCATAAAGTTGCATTTTCAGATTGTACCCTTTAACCTCCTTACCAGTAAGGTTCTCAATACGCGGACGGATACTTAATAAAGCATCCTGGTAATTTTTATCAAGTTTAGCCTGCCAGTGAAAATCAGCAATCCGTAATTTAGGTTCGGCCAAAAGCATTACTTCCCGAAAAATACCGCTTAACCTCCAATGATCCTGATCTTCAAGATAAGAACCATCGCTCCAGCGTATTACCTGTACAGATAAAATGTTTTCCCCTTTATTCAAATAAGGAGTAATATTAAACTCGGAAGGAAGGAAGCTATCCTCTCCATAACCTAAAAATTTTCCGTTTAACCAGACCTTAAGTGCTGAACTCACACCTCCGAAATGAAGTGTGATATTCATATTGTTCCACTCTGCAGGAATGGTGAAAGTCCGCTGATAAGAACCCACCGCGTTATAGTCTTTTGGTATATAGGGTGGATTGATCGGACGAAACGGATACACAGCACTTTTATAAATTGGAATGTCATATCCTTTCAACTCCCAGTTTGAAGGTACTTCAATCTTTTCCCACCCACTAACACGGCTTTTATAAAAATCTGCCGGAGCATCGGATGGCCTGATTGCAAAATAAAAATCCCAGTCACCATTCAATATCATAACGCGGATAGTATTTTTACGGTCACATGTTATTGCATCTTTTTCATTTCCAAAAGAATATGCTGTAGCTCTTGCAGGTTCCCTGTTTATTCCGCATACCAGGGGATCTTCCCATGGTTCGTTAACATAAACTTTAGGTGGTTCGGGAATTGCTGCCGGTTCACCATCTATTGTCTGAGCAAAAGTTGTTACCGGAAATAATATCAATAACAAATATGAAAAAAACAGAGTATTTATATTTCTTATCATAGCTTTTAATTTATATAAGATTTCCTGCAATTTAATCAAAGATCTTCAATGCTAGTGGTAAAACTAATGTTTTTTTACGGATTCTGATTATGTATTACCAGGAAGCATAATCAGTTTCCAAACATTACTGTATACATCATTTACTTTTGATGGTCAAAACCGCCGGCTGCAATCCTTCGGATTCAGCCTTAAAATTAATTTTACCGGCCTTCACTTTTGACTGGATTATCACGAGACATAATCCATTATATGCCTTTCGGTAATTTGCCTTAAAAGGCTCCAGACTGGCCTGGTAACCATTGTCCACACCTGCAATAAAACCTGCACCGCTGATATTAAATGATATTAGGTTATCTGCATCCGGCACCGTAACTCCATTTTCATCTTCTATTCTAACTGTAATAAAAGAAAGATCATAGCCATCGGCCTTTATCAAATTCCTGTCAGCTATCAGTTCAATTTTAGCAGGTTTTCCTGATGTTTTATTTTCACGTATTAGCACTGTTTTCCCATTCTTCCTGGAAACCGCTTTTAACGTTCCGGGTTGATATTGTACTCTCCACATAACATGCATATTATCATTTTCCTTTTTCTTTGCTCCCAATGACTCTCCGTTCAGATACAGCTCCACTTCATCGGCATTATTGTAATATGCCCATACATCAACTGTTTCACCTGCCTTCCAGTTCCAGTGTGGGAAGATATGCAAAACCGGATCATTTGTCCATTCGCTCTGGTATAAATAGTATGAATCCTTTGGAAAACCTGATAAGTCAACAACTCCGAAATAGGAGCTTCTTGCTGGCCAAGGATATGGGGCTGGTTCGCCTAAATAATCAAATCCTGTCCAAATAAATACTCCTGATATGAAATCGTACTTTTTTATCACTTTCCACGCTTCTTCATGTGAAGATCCCCAGTAGGCTGATATATGGTCATAAGCAGAAATAGTATAATCCGGATTGCCATTAAACGGCATATTATATGCTTCAGGCCAGTGGTAGATACTATCCGAAGGCATATCGTAATGTCCCCTGGTTGCCAGTGCTGACATGTTTTCAACTGGAACCAGTACTTCCCCGGGGTAGTTATCAGGGAAATCTTTATATGCCTCATGTTTATAATTAAATCCCAGAATATCCAGTGCTTCCGACTGATATATAAAATTCTTTTCAGGAATGTTTTCTGTAAGGGCACATGTTACAGGCCGTGATGTATCAAGTTCCTTAACAATATCAACCAGTTCTCTTGTAATGGATATGCCCGTGCTGTCAAACTGTTCCACAATCTCATTTCCAATACTCCAGATAATAACAGATGGATGGTTCCTGTCGCGCTTAATGAGATCCTCAAGGTCTTTTTTATACCATTCCTCCCAATTCATATGGTAATCATATTTTACTTTCCTTTTTCTCCAAACATCAAACGATTCGTCAATTACCAGAAAACCCATTTTGTCGCATAATTCCAGTAATTCGGGTGCAGGGGGATTATGTGCAGTACGGATAGCAATGCATCCCATTTGTTTTAAAATATCTAACTGTCGTTCTATCGCTCTTTTATTTATTGCTGCGCCAAGAGCGCCAAGGTCGTGGTGGATACATACTCCCAGAATTTTCATTTGTTTCCCGTTCAAAGAAAAGCCTGAGTCAATGTTAAAGTCATAATACCGTATACCAAAGACCGTCTCATAGCAGTCTATAATTTCTTTATTCCTATAAACCCCGGTGATAGCCGTATACAGGTATGGATTTTCAACTGACCATAGAACAGGCTCTGAGACGGCAAGTACCTGTCTGATCTCAGCCAGAGAATCCTGCATGGCAAAAGATATAATATCCTTATCAGTTACTTTCTTACCATCAGCATTAAGAATTACTGTCTTCAAAGAAACATTGGCAGGGATGCCTGTTTCGTTGCACAAACGGACAGAGAGATCTACAATTGCTGAATCAGAACTTATCCGGGGTGTTGTTGCATATGTACCCCAATGATCTATGTGCACAGGACCGGTTGTTACAAGCCGTACGTTCCGGTAGATTCCTGATCCTGTATACCACCGCGAGTTGGGTTGTGCCGAATTATCTACCCTTACTGCAATTACATTTTTCTCCTTGCCGGCCTTCAGATAGGGAGTAAGTTCATAACGAAAAGAAATATAACCATTAGGACGTATGCCTAAATAATGGCCGTTAATCCATACTTCACTATTGCGGTAGATGCCGTCAAAATCGATAAAAGCAGATTTGTCTTTTAATTCTAAGGGTAAAGTAAAAGTTTTTCTATACCATGCTATACCTGTAGGTAAAGCTCCTCCGGCAGTCGTGGCAGGGTGATCATGGCTGAATTCACCTTCAATGCTCCAGTCATGTGGCAGATTAAGATTCCTCCATTGTGAATCGTCATATGCAATTTCTCTTGCCAGGCTATCGTCCCCGGGATAAAATTTCCAGTTGTAATTAAAATCTTTAATTATACGGGGTTGTTTGCCGGTGCATGAAGAAAGATATATGATTATAAATAAAATAAAATTGAGTATTGTTACTTTCATTTTCTTAAATTTTATAACTATCACACTGTTTGGCCAGAAAACGCCAAAATAAAACATTACCCACACATCTTTAATTTTTTGTATAATGGCATCGCCACTAATTCCTTTGTGATGGTTTATTACAGGATTCCTGCCAAATCTTTCCCGGTTCATCATGTCGCCGGACTGTTGATTATCCTACTCCAGATTTGTCATTGTAAAGATTACCAGTCCTGCTAATATTAAGTAATGCTTCATTCAAAATGTTTTTAAAATGTTGAAGTAGATTTTTAATATTTTAACAAGTCCTTAAATTCTTCTTCCAGGCCTGCTTTATTTCTTATCTCCTCCTGTACTTGCGGCCCGTTATTTACCCACTCATTTCCGGGTCCTTTGGTATTGGAATTGAATTTTGCTTCTTCAGTCCAGTTATTAAGTACCCGGATGAATGATGAATTCTGATCAAGATAAATATATTGATAATGATCACGAAGATGCGCGTAGGGCGCTTTTTCGAGATGGTGAATGCTGTTGTTGCTGATTTCAGTATTGGGTTGTGCAGAAAGAATGTATATTCCTGCAACATCGTACAACTGTTTTGCAAAATGATGGATGTTATTAGCATGTATCCTGTTATTTTTCATACAGTTAACGATTCCTGTCCACCCCCACCCCACAGAGATCCCTGAATTATTTAAATGGGACACCTCATTATGTTCTATATTAATGTCATGGGCAAATCCTACATTTATTCCATCACATCCCCAATACTCATTGGAACAATCCGTAACAAGATTATTGGCAATCCTCATGTGGTGGCAGACCTCTCTATAATCTGCAGGATCATAAGGAATATGATCTTCGAAACTGAGATCACCATAAAATCCTATTCTTATTCCGGTACCTCCAATATCACTTAAAATGCAACCTTCCACATTACTATTATTAGTGCCGCTAATAAAGTCGATAGCAGTGGCTGACATATGCCTGAATGTACATCTTTCAAATCGGATATGTGCGGCTCCGCGCACGGCTATTCCTGCAGACTGTCTGCCCAGCCATCCCTGGTTTTCGAGGGTTTTATTTCCTGGTGTTCCGGGAATTTTAAGTTTATAGGCATCAATAAAATACATCCCGTCCTGTACAGGAACATGACCGGCCTCTGAAGGCCTCATCCATGTAGTATGCTCAAATCCCAATCCCCGGAAAATGATATTCCTTACCGGATTATCAAGTGTACCTTCAATTTGTACAATGGTTTCCAGCACCGGAATGATAACTTCGGCACTGACCATATCTTCATCTTCGCGGGGCCAGTAATAGATTTTACCGGAGGCCGGATCACGGCACCATTCACCGGGATTGTTTAATAGTTCAATGGCATTGGCAAAGAAAAACGGAGAGTTCCCGCAAAAAGGGTATTTATCATCCGCCATATATATATCAGCTGAATCATCAACTGGCATAGGCCATGGATGTTCAAATTCCACCCGGCTTTCCGGTTGATGAAATGTTAACCTGGCTCTGTCTCCAATAATATCAAAAGTTTTGACCCTTAAATTGGCAATTGTCCACCACTGAATAATAACAAATTCGAGTTGAACCGGGTTGTGTAGTGGTAATTCAGGTGCAGGTATCCACATCTCTTCTTTCAGACTATCACTCTTAAGGATACGGTCCAACTCATCATCATCGAATGAGCTGGCCCTGCCAGCTTTCCTGCCATTAATCCAAAGCTGCCTGAAATTAAGTTGATTCCCCCAGATTGAGGGAATGTCTGTTGACCATACTTTGCCTTGTGCTGCTTCAGGAAGGCCATCAATATTATCCATAACTTTTTCCCATTTACCTACTGTTATTCCACCGCTAAGAATTGGTTTTTCACCGGTTGCTGCCCGTATTATAGTGGGTGAGAATTCACTGCCTGAATCCTCCGGCCTGACAAATACCGGTTCATAAAGCCTGTATACTCCATCTTTTAAAATTATGGCTACACCATCTTTAATAAGGGGATTATTCAACCTTCGCATTTCACGGGCTTTTCTCAGGGACATGGTTAACGTTGCCATCGGTTGTTCCCTGGTTCCGGGATTCCGGTCAGATCCATCAGGAGATACCCAAATTTCAACGGGCTGTGCAATAGTCAGAAAGCATGTCAATAGTATTAGAGACAGGGCTGTTAGGATATTTTTCATATTTAATAATTTTTTAGTTATTTTTCTTAGCTCGTCCGTGTTTATAACGTGGACTATTAGTTATTTTTCCTGACTCGTCCGCATTTATAACGCGGATGCCATGGTTTTGTGTTAGTAACACTTTTATATCTCATATTATTATTTTATTGAAAAATCGATTTTAAATATCTTGTGTTTGCTCCAAAATTACCCACTACATCCCGCGAATTACCGGCATCTCGTGAACGTTCAATTACCAGCCATCCGCTCCAACCCATATCATCTAAAATTAATTTAATTTTTGGCATATGCAGTCGTTTATTATTCTCAAGCCACACCCCGTCTTCATCTGTACAATGAATCTGGCATATGCGGTCTTTACCTAATATTTGTATTTCTTTATATAAGTCGCGCCCATTTTGTAATGGATTGGCAAAATTGAAATAACTTTTAATTGCAGGTGAGCCTACATCTTTAAGTAATTTTACCTCGCCTGCAGCATCAAGAGCAGTTTCTATTCCAATAACAATCCCTGCTGCCTGTGCCATACTACCAGCTTGTTTTAACCTTTCTACTATTGCAGGGCGTAATTCGGGATACTTAACCAAATCACCTTTAACACCCAACGGCAGAAATGCTGTTTTCACACCCATAAGTACCATGCTATTAATTGTGTCGCGTACCATGATGGGAACCGTTTCTCTTTCAGCAAAAGATTGGGCATAGAAGCCTGACATGGCAATTGACGAAATTCCAAGGTTATATTTTTCAGCTTCCTCACGGAACTTTTTTCGTTCAATGGGATCAAGTAATTTGTTTTCAAAGGTTACTCTTTGTCCCAAACTTCCCATATCAACCTCAACGCCATCAGCGCCTATTTCACGGGCAAGTTTAAACGCTCCTGCTTTTTGTCTTTTTAGTATCATCCAGTCGCATACTCCAATTTTATAACGGTAATCTGCCGGATTTTTACCTGGTAATTCCTGATCATTTATTACCGGAGAGCTCCTTAATAGCCTGCCAGGCATTAATAGTCCCAATCCTGCAAATGCAGCGGAAGCTCCAAAAAAATGCCGGCGACCTATACTATTGTTTTTTTGATCCATACCGGGAAATTTTTATATTTCGAGGTTTCATTTTAATGGCCATCGTTCATCTTTAATTTTTTTAAGCTTTAATTTCGAAGGATCAATCACTACATGCTTTATCCGCTCACGTCTCCAGGTATATACGACATGTACCATCCCATCATCTGACTGGATGACAGAGGGATAAGAATACCGGCTTATTTGTGAATCCTCCAAAACCAATGCAGCATACCATATTTTTCCATCTTTTGAAAGAGCAACATTTAATGGAGTACGGTAGCCCCTCTTTGCTCCCAAAGGTGTTTTAACATGATTATACACTAATAAGTGCCTGCCATCAGCTAAGGATACAGCATCAATTCCCGAATTATTATTTGGCAGTGCACTTTCTCTCAACAGCGACCAGGTCTGTCCTTTATCCGTAGACCATGACTCGACGATCATGCTGTTTTTGCTTCTGCAAAGAATCTGCAGATCTCCATTCTCATGAACCAAAATACATGGTTGAATGGCAATATACGTTTTACCGTTACTTACAGGTACAACTTTCTCCCAGGTTTTGCCAAAGTCATTAGTAAGTTCTATATGAACCCTCCACCCGTCTCCTTCAGTACTTGATCCGCATATCAATTTACCATTATCCAGTAATACAGGTTTATTTTTTACAGGGCCAATATAACCTTCGGGCAATGCATGCGGTTCAGACCATGTAATACCTCCGTCATCGGATGACATAAGCATCCCTTTCCACCCGGACGGACTTGGGCCAACTTTGTAAAACAACAACAGTTCCCTGTCAGGAACCTGGTAAAGTACCGGATTCCAGCATGGAAACCGGGTATTTTCATCCACTATACCATTTGCGACTTCTACAGGGTCAGACCACTTTCCGTTTCTTCTCTTGCTTATCCAAATTCCCACATCCGGATTTCTTTCATATGTCCCTCCAAACCATGCTGCTATCAAACCATACTTTGTTTCTGCGATGGTTGAAGCATGGCAAGAAGGGAACGGTGCCTTTTCAAATATAAATTCTTCAATTATTACTCCATCTTTATATTTCAGATCTTGAGAAAAGATACTATCAATACTATTTAAGCATATAACAGCAAGTGAAACCAGAATTATTTTCATTAGTAAATATTTTTAATTTAACAGTAAATTGAATCACATCTAAGTGATTATAGTTTTAATATTAATACATTTAAGTAATAACCAGAAAATAATAAAAACCTGTTACCAATATTGAATAGTCATCATTACATTTCCGATTCAAACAAAAAATCACCGGAACCTATTTCAAATACAGCCCTCCCGGCTTCCATCCGGATAAATTTAATACCATTGGCAGATGTAACTTTTTCCCCGCCTTCGGTAATATCTTTATTCGAAAGCGCAGGAATATATATCACTGCTCTGGTATTTCCAGGAATAGTGATGTTCCATGTAAAACGTTTGTTTTCCTTTATCCAGGCACTCTTAATTAATCCGTGTATTGAATGATAAGAAGCTTTAACATAATCGAGACCTTCAATCAGTTCAGGTTTCATTTTAATTTTTTTAAATCCCGGCTCTTTAGTATCTGTTTTAATTCCTGCAAGGTTTTCATAGAACCAGATGATCAGATCACCCAGCAGCATCACGTGATTTTGTGAGTTCATATTAGGAGCCGCCGTATTACCGTTCCATAATTCCCAGATTGTAGTCGCCCCGTTTTCCACCATATAACCCCAGCCTGGATATGTTCTTTTTGTAGATATTGTAAAAGCCAGATCAGGCCTGCCATATTCGGTTAAGCTTCTCATCAGCCACTGTGTACCAATTAATCCGGTGCTTAAGTGACCCTGGTTTCTTATTTCGATCATATCCACAACTGTTTTTATCAGATCTTCCTGGTGTTGCTCAGGCACAATACCAAAATACAAAGGCAGCAAATTAAATGTAAGGGAACTGTCATGGTAAGAAGCCTGTTGATCGTTATAATAAGCCTTATGAAAGGCATTTTTTATAGTAATTCCCAGGTCATGGAAATAATTGTAATCATCCTTTTCACCTAATAATTCTGCAAATTCCATCATAACAGTTGTGAAATAGTAGTAATATGCAGTGGATATCAGGGCACTGGGCTTTTTCACATTGGAACTTTTATTGCGCCCTGCTTCAATAGTCACAGGCGGAGCACACCAGTCACCGTAGCTATCTTTGGTAACAATATAATCCTGTGTCATGTACTTGTCTTTCATGTATGAAAGCCATTTTTTCATAGCAGGGTAGTGCTGACTGACGATTTTTTTATCCCTGTACTGATAGTAGAGCATTTGCGCACCCTGGATATATGTTCCCGGCCAGGTCATGTTATCACTGTAATAGTTGAAATAAGCAGGTGCCACATCGGGAATGCTACCATCTGCTTTTTGCGCCTGATGTATATCATCCAGCCATTTGGCATATAAGCTGGCGTTATCAAACATAAAACTTTCTCCGTAACAACCCTCGGACCTGTCGCCTAACCAGGGTTGGCGTTCATCGCGCTGCGGACAATCTACAGGCATCCCTTTATAATTTCCTGAAATAC
The DNA here is from genome assembly GCA_965602045.1 of uncultured Bacteroidales bacterium. Taxonomy (GTDB): domain Bacteria; phylum Bacteroidota; class Bacteroidia; order Bacteroidales; family UBA10428. The sequence continues at coordinate 10,385 of CBFCXR010000068.1, forward strand.
TCCACCATGCATTTCGGTATATCTGATTCAGGGTTGAATCGGATGTTTCGAAAGTACCTGTCGATCTCATATTATCATAAACCACTTGTCCCGTGAAATCATAAACAGAAGGTGTTCCGGGATATCCACTGATTTCCGCATACCGAAATCCGTGATATACAAAAGACGGTTCCCAGGTCTCCATATCATCTCCTTTTAGAATATAGGTATCCGTAGCTTGTGCATCACGAAGGTTAGCTGTAAATAATTCGCCGTTTTCCTGCAGGGACTCGGCAAATCTTATTGTTATACTGTTTCCTCTGCTTCCCCTAGCCCTGATCTTAAGCCATCCTGTCATATTTTGTCCCATATCCAGTATATAAACTCCGGGTTTTATCTGTTTAATAGATACAGGTGACAGTTTATGCATCACTTTCATGTTTTCATTCATCTGGGCCATATATTCTCCCCGGGGTGGCTGAGCATACTCAGCATTTAGCCAAAGAGAGTCGTCGAAGCCAGGTGCATTCCATCCTGTCATCTCTTTACGGGCATCATATATTTCACCGTCATATTCGTTATTACTTCGTATCGGTCCGTCTGCTGTGAATTTCCATGTATTGTCCGTCTGAATGCTACAGCTGGTTCCATCCTTATATTCGATATACAGGTT
>CBFCXR010000069.1:0-10931 GCA_965602045.1 uncultured Bacteroidales bacterium
AAGGGAGGATACATCTCTTTAATCATGCCTGCCCGGACAGCTGGTATATGATGGGAGTGATGCTATCAGCAGGTATGTCTTATGAATGGCTACAGAAAAAATTATTCAACCGTAGCTTGGATTATACTCAACTGGATCGCCTGGCAGAAGAGATAGAACCCGGTAGTGAAGGACTGACCTTCTTGCCTTATCTTTATGGAGAAAGAACGCCCCATAATGATGCGAATGCCCGTGGGGTATATTTTGGTATATCCGGAAAACATGACCAAAGACATTTTATAAGAAGTGTCTTGGAAGGTGTGGCTTTTGCCCTCAAAGATTCTCTGGAATTAATTAAAGATAAAGGTGTGGAGATCAAAGAGATAAGAATGATCGGAGGTGGAGCAAAGAGTAGGATATGGCGGCAGATATTGGCTGATATCTTAGATGAAGAGATAAATCTCTTAAATGTAGAAGAAGGACCTGCCTTTGGAGCAGCATTGATTGCCGGAGTAGGTGTGGGCGTGTATAAGAATTTTACAGAAGCGGGGAATAGAATTATAAAAGTTGAAAAGACTATCCTTCCCGGGATTCAAAATACCGAAAGATATCATAAACATTATCAGCTATATCAAAAATTATATTATAGTTTAAAAGAAAATTTTAAAGAATTGTAAAGGAAATTAAGGTTAAATCGTAATTTTCTGAAATTATGCACTCCTGTCCAATCATTTTCACTTTATCCTGGAAACCTATCTGGCAAATATAAGCGAATTCATGTGGTAACCTGTATTATCAACATCTCCTATCTTGTTATATCTATCTTTATCCGGAAAATAGCAGCGAAGATATAGAAACTTCCTCTAAAAAAGAAGAAATATTTAGGACAATTTATAAGATGAAATAGTCTGAAAGGTTATATAAATAAAAACAATACAAAATCCTTTTTTGTCTTTGGTTAGGAAAAAAATTTGGTAGCCGGAGGTAAATTTAGCATAAATTAATCCAAAGAACTAAATACAGATAATTATATTAGTGTAAATATTAGAGGAGTAATTAAAGAAAAAATTATTTTTTAGAAAATTTTGAAAAATAATTTTGTTATGTTATAATACCATCAATAAATGTTATTAAATAAACATAAAATATATAGTTTCTTATCGTATAAGAGTGATTGAGGAGGATAATAGTAGATGGCAGCAAGGTTAGCAAAGAGGTTTGTAGGAAAAGTTGCAATTATTACCGGTGCCGGACAAGGAATGGGGAAACAAGTGGCATTAGACTTGGCGAGCGAAGGAGCAAAGGTAGTAGTATCAGATATCCTAAAAGATAAAATGGATGAAGTTAAAGAAGAAATAAAAAATAAAGGCGGGGAATGTACTTCAATAAAATGTGATGTTTCTTCCAGGAAACAAGTTGACGAAATGATTAAAAAAACGGTTCATGTTTATGGAAAAATTGATATTTTAATAAATAATGCCGGTCTTTTAACCTCAGGAAATATTGAAGAAGTGACTGATGATTTAATTGATAAAACATTAAATATCAATGTTAAAGGTGTTCTTTACGCGATAAGAGGGGTTGCTCCCATCATGAAGTCAAATAGGTATGGAAGGATAATAAATGTTTCTTCTATTACGGGCAAAAGAGGCGATAATACAACAGTTTTTGTTTATGGAGCCTCTAAGGGAGCTCTTATTTCTATGACAAGATCAGTTGCCCGGGAACTTGGTCCATTTGGAATCACCTCCAATGCCATTGCTCCCCATGCAGTGATGACCAAAATGATGAGTTATTGGGATGAAGAAAAGAAAAAAAGTATCGCAGATAAAATACCTGTAAAAAGGCTTGGTACAGTTCAGGATATTTCTAACTTAATGATGTTTTTAGCTTCTGATGAATCTTCTTTTATTAACGGTGAGACCATTAATATAAATGGCGGATATTACATGGATTAATTTTATATCACTTATAGTATTTTAATCTTTATATTGACTACACATTAATGCTTTACTCAAAAATCTACCTGAAGGTCTTGTTTGTACAGTAACAAGTAAATTATTATAATATACATCATATATAAAATAATGAAAGCCTAGGTAAACTTCTAAATTAGCGGGAACTCCCTATCTGTTAAGTTTGTGCTGAAACCAAGTTCCCGGTAGGTCGGGACAGACAATAGTCTGTTACGGCGATTTCCACGCCTGTAGAGACGTGGGAGTCTAAACTGATACAAGGGAGGGGATGGAATGAATAAAGACTAGTGAACACTTGTTATTGAGATTATGGATTATCTGATAGCACAAAAACAACAAGTAATGTTGTGAAAAAAAATTTATTAGGAGGGTTATTAAATGAAAAGAAATTATATTTTAGTATCGATAATGATAATTGTTTTATTGCTTTCATCGGTTTCTATGTCTTTAGCTGCTAAAGATCAGCTGGAGATTGTTATGTGCGCAAAACACGAAGGTATTTCATGGTTTGATGACATGAGGGTCGGTGTAGAACAATTCGGAAAAGATTATGATGTTAATGCTTACCAAATTGCCCCGGAAGGTGGAGATCCCGCCAAACAGGTATTAATGGTTGAAGACCTCATAGCCAAAGGCGTAGATGCAATATGTGTTGTTCCGAATGATCCAATGTCAATGGTGCCAGTTATCAAAAAAGCAAGAGAGGCAGGAATTATTGTAATAAGCCATGAAGCACAACAACTTGAAGGTGTTGTTGACTATGATATGGAATCATTTATCAATGAAGATTTTGGTAGGATAATGTTTGAAGCAGTAGCTGAATCGATGAATTATGAAGGTGAATATACAGGATTTGTAGGGGCTTTAACCATGCAGACCCACATGCAATGGTTCAATGCCGGAGTTGAATTACAGAAAGAGAAATATCCTAAAATGACACTTGTTACTGATGGGCCAATTGAAGATAAAAATGATGAAAAACTTGCATATGATAGAGTTGTTGAGGTCTTGAAGACTTATCCAAATCTAAAAGGAATTTACGGATGTACAGTAGCAACCTGTGCAATGGGTGCTTTGGCATTGGAAGAAAGAGGCATTAAAGACATAGGTATTGCTGGATTAGGATTACCATCTGTAAATGGCCCATATCTTAAATCCGGATATTTGTATAAAGCACATTGCTGGCGACCGGCTGACGCAGGTTATGTTTCCTGTTTGATAGCCTACAAAATGTTGCAGGGTGAAGAAATTAAAGATGGTATTAATTTAGTAAAAGATGGTTATGAAAATTGTACTTTAAAGGGAGATATTATTTTTGGAAATGCTCCATTGATTTTATCTGCTGATAATGTTGATGACTACAATTTCTAATCATTAGTTTTTTAAAATACATCAGATTGGTTGTCTTTTACCAATCAATCTGATGTATTATATTATGTATGAGTCCTAAATGTTTTCGTTTTGATAAACTAAAATTTGAGCAAAACACAAATCAATTTATTCAAATTGATTATATAAGTAATTAGATTAAAGCAGGTAAGCAGTGAAGGAAAAATTCTTAGTTGCAAAAAATATTATTAAATCGTTTACAGGTGTGCAAGCTTTGGAGAATGTCGATATAACACTTAATAAAGGTGAAGTGCACTGTCTTGTCGGCGAAAATGGATCAGGAAAATCAACCCTTGTTAAAATAATAGCCGGAGTGCTTAGTGCAGATGAAGGAGAGGTAGTCATCAATGGTCATAATTATAAAAAATTAAGAGCTATCGATTCAATTAGAGAAGGTATTCAGGTTATTTACCAGGACCTTTCTTTATTTCCACATCTTTCTATTGCTGAAAATATTTCACTTAACCAATTGGTGGAAAAGGGGAGAAAAATAATTAATTGGAACGAAATAAAGGAAATAGCAGAAAAAGAATTAAAGAAAATTAATGTAAAATTAAACATCGAAGAACGGGTTGAAAATCTTTCAATGGCAAATAAACAAATTGTTGCAATCGTGAGAGCTTTAACGCAAGATGCAAAATTAATTATTATGGATGAACCAACGGCTGCACTAACTAAAACTGAAGTAAATTCATTATTTTCAATTATATTAGACTTAAAAAGAAAAGGTATCTCGGCATTATTTATTAGTCATAAAATAAGCGAAGTACTGGAAATTTCTGATCGGGTGACTGTCCTGAGGGATGGCAAAAAAGTAGGAGAATTCGAAAAGAAAGAATTAGACACAGAAAACCTTGTTTTTTACATGACTGGTAAAAAGATAAATAAAACAAAATTTAGTTATAATAAAGTAAATGCCCCGGAAAAACCGCTTCTCGAAGTTAAAAATCTTACCAAGGCAGTTCATTATAATAATATTAATTTTAAACTTCACGCTGGGGAAATACTTGGGCTCACCGGATTATTGGGATCAGGAAGAACCGAAGTAGCATTATCTTTATTTGGATTGATTCGACCGGATTCCGGTGAAATTTTTATCGATGGTGAGAAAAAATCGATTAAATCCCCTAAAGATGCCATTAAATTTGGCATAGGTTATTTACCAGAAGATAGATATAGCCAGGGATTATTCCTTCATCAAAGTATTGGCAATAATATTATTGTAACCGTTATTAAAAAAATGTTAAATTCATTAGGCTTTATAAGCAATAGCAAAAAATTTCGCGAAATTAAAAAATGGTCTAATGAATTAAAGATAAAGACTTCTTCCCTGCTTGCTCCCGTTGAAACATTATCCGGGGGAAATCAGCAACGCGTTGTTTTAGCTAAATGGCTTGCAACAAGTCCCAAAATATTTATTTTAGATAGTCCTACAATTGCTATTGATATTGCATCTAAAGCTGAAATCCATGAAATGATTAGGAGTTTAGCAGAACAGGGAATAGGAATAATACTCATATCAGATGAAATTCCTGAAGTATTATACAATTGTAATCGTATTGCCATAATGAAAGAAGGTAGCATAATTGAGATAGTTGATCCACTAAATTCAACAGAAGATGAAATATTTAGCAAGATTAACAGAAAGAGTGACTGAATTCATTAAATTAGAATAAAATTACAATCATTATTCAAAAATGGTGAGAGAATTTGATGTTAAATAAAATTCCAAAAACAAACGAAACGTATCTCGTTATAGTAATTGTTGTATATTCAATAATTGTAACATTTGTTAATAAATCATTTATGAGTGTGGAGAATTTTTTTGATATACTTCGTAGTGGAACTGGTGTGGCAATTTTAGGTGTAGGAGTTCTGGTTGTTCTATTATCGGGAGGGATTGATGTTTCGTTTACAGCGATAGCAATCTCCAGTGGTTATATAGCAGTTAAAGCAATTATGGCACTTGGAATCGATAATCTGCTATTAGCTTTTATTATTTCATGTTCTATCGGAATATTACTTGGTGCCATTAATGGAATAATAATTGCATATTTTAAATTACCAACATTAATTACGACACTTGGAACGTTAAATCTTTTTCATGGCCTGCTATTGACGATTGTCGGTACCAAATCTGTTAATGCAGGACAAATGCCAAAATGCTTTATACGCTTTGGAGCTGCGAAATTACTTACTTTTACGAGTGCCAGAGGTACAACTGTTGGCCTCTCGGTCTTTATCATCCCCCTTATTGCCGTTATTTTATTAACATGGTTTTTATTAAAATATACCATGCTCGGTCGAAGCATTTATGCTATTGGTAATAATATGGAATCTGCTATGAGAGCAGGGATAAATGTCGCTAAAACTCAGTTATTTGTATATTGTTATGTTGGTTTTCTTGATGGTATTATGGGTGTGATCACCGTTTCAGAAGTACGATGGGTAAATCCGGTATATTTGGTCGGGACTGAACTTACAGTTATTGCGGCTGTTGTTATAGGCGGAGCAAGGTTAACTGGAGGGTCAGGGACAATTTTTGGTGCGCTGCTGGGCATTAGTCTTGTCACTATATTAAATTCGACACTTGTGTTTTTGGGTTTATCTTCTTCCTGGATGGATTTCTTTGTTGGTCTTATCATGATTTTAAGTATAGGTTATACATCTTATCAGAATAAAATTGAAAATCAAAGACTTTTGATTTTCAAATAAATTATTAATTAAAATACCAATATTTTATGGAGGTAATTCTTTGTTGTTTAATGGAATTACAAAGAAAATGGATTCAAGTCTGCTAATACTTTTAGTTGTTACAATAATTTTAATTGCCGTATTATCAATTTTGTTGCCGAATACATTTTTATCATTACGGAATTTTCAATCAATGGCATATCAAATTCCGGAATTTGGATTATTAGCTTTGGCCATGGCGATTGCTATGATGACTGGAGGAATTGACTTATCAGTTATTGCCAATGCGAATCTTTCGGGAATTTTAGCAGCTATTATTTTAACACAGAATATTACCCCTGATACCGCAGGAAGCCAGCTAATATTAATTATCGCTTTATCTATTTTAAGTGCATTGGCATTATCCGCCATCTGTGGCTTACTAAATGGTTTACTCATTGCTTATTTAGGCATTCCTGCTATCCTTGCTACACTAGGAACAATGATATTTTTTTCCGGGATAGGAATGGCTATTACTGAAGGACGTGGCGTCGTTGGTTTTCCTGACCCGTTTTTATATATCGGATTTGGCAAGATATCTATTTTCCCCTTGCCTTTGGTAATATTTATTATTGCTGCATTTATTGTTGGTGTTATCATGGATAAAACTGCTCCTGGTCAAAAAATTTATTTATTAGGTGCAAATCCAGTTGCAGCACGTTTTTCCGGAATTAGAAATAATGTCATTATAATTAAAACATATATGCTGACTGGATTTTTAGCTGGCTTATCATCCATCATTATGATATCGAGAGTGAATTCGGCAAAAGTTGGGTATGGCCATACTTATTTACTTCAAGCCATACTTGTTGTGGTTTTAGGCGGTGTAGACCCTGCTGGTGGAAAAGGAAGAATATCAGGCGTATTATTAGGTATCATTATTCTGCAAGCCCTTCAAAGTGCTTTTACCCTTTTCGGCTTTGATCCATATTCGAAGAGACTTATCTGGGGATTGATGCTTCTTATCGTAATGATAATTAATTTTATAAATGCGAAACGTAAGGAAAGAGTACGACGGGTAAAAAAGATTGCTTAGATTAGTAGAAGTCTGAACAAAAAATATTTTAAATCCATTTGAATATAAAATAATGTGCCAATTAGGTAGATATTAATTTTATATCATATAGAAATAAAATGTTTTATAAAGGAGTGAAATTATGAAGAAAAGTTTTGATCAATTGAATAAGACTGTAGTGAAAGAATTACAGGATGTCTTCGAGAGGATTGATCAGGGCCAGATAAATGATTTCATGCAGGAAATAATCAAAGCTAAGAAAATCATTTTAATTGGTGTAGGTCGAGAGGGAATATCAACAAGAGGTTTTGCAATGCGTTTAATGCATTTAGGTAAGGAATCTCACTGGGTTTGGGATGATACTACGCCTGGTTTGCAACCGGGAGACTTATTAATTGCAACATCTGGAAGTGGTGAAATCGGTCACATTCATCATGTTGTCAATGAGGCAAAAAAAGCAGGTGCGAGAATTGCTGTCGTGACCGGAGTCCCTGATAGAAAAACCCCACAGTTGGCTGATGTTGTATTATGGTTACCTGCTTCAGTTTTTCATGGAAAAGACAATGTTGTACCATCGATTCAACCCATGGGAAATTTATTTGAACAATCCCTATATATATTATATGACTTAATTATCATGATACTCATGGAAAAGATGGATATAATGGGCGAGGAGATGGAAAAACGGCATAGAAATGTAGAATAGAAATAAAAGCATATTTTGCAGATATGTATAGGAGGATAAAATAGCAATTCCTATTTCATTTATAAGATGATTTAGTTACGGGGCAACAAGCGGTTTAAGTAAGAATATTGTTAAAAAATTAGCCGAGGCAAGCTGTAAAGTTCACGCAATAAGCGATATCGATCACGTAAAAGCCCAAAAAAATGCACAAGATACTGAGCAATTAGGAAGAGAATCTTTATTTATTAAATCAGATGCTAGCAATAAAGAAGATGTAAACAAAGCTATTAAAACAGTGATTGAAAAATAGGGGACGATTGATATCTTGGTAAATATTGCCGGTGATGCTGTATTGATTTCAGGAAAAAAAAAGAACTTCCTAATAAAGATAAATAGAATAAAAATATAATAATTTCTTGATAATAAAAGAGGTATTTTATGAGAAAATATATTGCAGGAATTGATGCAGGTACAACAGGAACCACTGTTATGATCTGTGATTTAAAGGGGAATGTTATTGGAACCGGTTATCGGGAGTACCCATGTAAATATCCAAAATTAGGCTGGGTAGAACAAGATTTAAATATAATTTGGAAAAAAATTTGTGAAGCTTCCCGGGAAGTGATTAGTAAAACGGGTATTAATCCCCATAAAATTGTGTCTCTCGGCTTGTCCAGTCAAAGAGCAACTTTTGTTGCTGTTGATAAAAATTGGAAGTGCTTGCATGATTCAATTGTATGGTCAGACGGCAGGGCAGCTGAAGAAATGGAATGGATAAGAAATAATTTAGGGGAGGATTATTTTTATAAAACCAGTGGATTAAAATTATCTGCTTTCTGGTCTTATGCAAAATATAAATGGGTAAGAGATAAACGTCCGGATTTATATGATAAATGCTGGAAATTTGTAAATGGACAAGAATGGATTTTGCATCAATTAGGCGCTGAAGAAGTTTTTACTGATCCTTCATCGATTACCCTGAACGGGATGATGAATATTTCGAAACTAAACTGGTCTAGCGCTTTATTGAAAGCAATAAATATTGATAAAGATAAATTACCTCCGGTAAAACTACCGATGAGGAAAGTTGGAGTAATTTCCAAGGAAGCTTCTAAGTTAACAGGCTTTTCTACAGAAATGTCGATCTGTGTGGGTGGGGGCGACCATCAATGTGCTGCCGTAGGAGCCGGTGTGATAAGCGAGGGATTATCAGAAATCACTATCGGAACCGGTTCGGTAATGGTTGCCCATGTTGACAAATACAAAACGAATCTCGATCAATCGGTTCTTTTCGGAGGTCATGCCATTCCCAATAAATGGGATATGGAAGGCATAGCGATGTCAACTGGCAGTTGTTTAAGATGGTGGCGCGATGTTTTTGGGCAAAAAGAAAAAGAATATGCTAAAAAATTAAACCTGGATGCTTATAATTTGATTGATCTTGAAGCGGAGAAAGCACCGGTTGGATGTAAGGGATATGTTTTCTTTCCATTTTTTTCAGGTCAGTCGGCTCCCTATTATCATGATAATGCCAGAGGTGGTTCGATTGGCTTATCGCATTTACATGATCGTGGAATGATGGCAAGAGCAATCATGGAGGGTGTAGCTTTTGAATTAAGAATGATTGTCGAAGCAATGGAAAATGTTCTAAAAAAACCTTTCAAAAGCATTCGATTATCCGGAGGAGGAGCAAAATCTGACCTGTGGTGTCAGATACAGGCTGATGTTTATGGTAGACCGGTAGAGAAATTACGTGTATCTGAATGTACTACATTAGGTGCTGCTATATTGGGAGCAGTAGGAGCCGGTGTGTTTAACAATATTGAGGAAGCTGTTGAAAACATTGTTCACCCATATAAATTCATTGAACCGAGTCATAAGAATAATGAAATTTATAATGATCTATTTCACTGCTTTAAAGACACTTTTATTGCATTACGTGATGCAAATATCTACAATAAATTTCGAAAAATATCTGATAAATACTGGAGTTAAAGAATGAGGTGAAAAATTTTAAATGAAACAGCAGGAAAAAGAAATTATTTTAGAAAAAGTATACCGTGTTGCTTATGAATTTGAAAGAGATTCTCATGGATGCGCTCAAGCAACTGTTAAAGCTTTAATGGAAATATTTGATATCGATCCAATTGTTTTAAAAATAGCAAGTCCATGTTCGGGTGGACTTGCAAATGGAGGATTAGGCCCTTGTGGAGCTTTAATAGGCGGAACAATGATTATTGGCTATTTTTTTGGAAGAGATATCAATAATATACATATTAGCGGCAGAAAATTTAAAGATAGAAAATTGATGAACAGGCTTAGAGATATTTTTCATAGAAAATATCAAGGAGAGACCTGCCGCGAAGTGCAAAAAGATGTATTCGGCCATTCTTTTAACCTTCTTACTGAAAAAGGAAAAAAAGATTTTGATTTGGAAAATGGACATATTGATAAATGTCCGAACGTAGTTGGAACCGCTGTGAAGTGGATCGCAGAGATTTTATTGGAAGAAGGCATTTCTTTAAAAGAAAATTTAATAACAAAGTGATTTGAACTTGAAGATATTTTAGGGAAAATTCATTTTTTTATTTTCTATTTTTGCTAAATTCGAGTAGTACTTACACTTAAAAAAATTGGTTATCCGGCAGCTTTCCAATAAAACTAACAATCAAAATGTGTAAAAAAAGAAAGGTGAACAGAACGTAAAATTAATTCTAAATATAATGCCTGATAATAGCTACGTTGTATTTCAGCTTGTACGAAAAACAAGAATATAACCTGCACCGCCAGTATTCAATGTATCCAAATACACATATTATAGGTGATAAAATAGCATCAATAAATTTGGATATCCGGAGTTACAAGATAAGAATAACGCATAATCCAAGATGTAAAATAAGCTAAAAATGAATAAAGAAAAGATTATTCTTAATCATATATTAGACAATCCTACCAATAGATATAGCGGGATCCAATAAATAAAAAATAAGTGATGGTGTTCTCTTGATAAAAAGGATAGTCAGTTAAATTGTCATGGTTATTTTCTAATATTCCTCTGGACTATAACGCCTAAGAAAAGCATGTATTTTTTAATTAAACAGTATTTTCAATTTCAATGTTCATATCTTCAAGCTAATCGTTGGACTCGTCATTG
>CBFCXR010000070.1:0-10817 GCA_965602045.1 uncultured Bacteroidales bacterium
CAAGGAACAGGAACAGCACTATTATCACGAAGATCATGCTCATGAACATATTGTTCTCAAGGCTGTGCAGCTGTATCTCCACGAACTCTGACTGGTCATTTGTGATAGTTACATTCAGATCTTCAGGAAACAGATTTTCCTGTTCAACATCAGCCAGTATATCCTTGATTTTTTTTGTTGCTGTAAGCAGATTTTCACCACCTTTTTTAACAACCTGCAACGACACAACAGACTGGCCGTTAAGCCTTGTATAACTTGAAGGTTCTTCAAAGGCATCGACCACGTCGGCAAGATCACGCAGATATACAATATTACCCTGGTCCCTTTTAACTACAATATCCTCGATCTGTGATATATCAGTAAACTCACCTACAGTCCTTATTGATCGGCGTGTGCCTGCCAGCTTGACCTCTCCGCCGGATATTGACATGTTCTCAAACATTATGGCATTGGTAACGTCATTGAAGCTCAATTCAAAAGCCCCCAGCTTATGAAGGTCAACATTTATCTGTATCTCCCTGTCGCTGATACCTGTTATATCTGCTTTTGAGATCTCTGATACTGTTTCTATCCTATCCTGTAATATCTCGGCATATTTTTTAAGCTCAGTGGTACTGTAATCACCTGAGAGGTTAATATTTAATATCGGGAATTCGGAAAAGTCAATATCAGCAACTATAGGGTCCCTGTCCAGATCATTCGGCAGATCCGACTTGGCATTATCAACGGCGTTTTTCACCTCATCTTCAGCTGTCTTTATGTCGATATCAGGATTAAATTCAACAAGTATGAATGATATATCCTGTGTTGATGTTGAAGTAAGGTTACTTATACCTTTTATAGGCTCTATCTCCTTTTCAATGGGCCGTGTTATAAGATTTTCCATATCGATAGGCGGGTTCCCGGGATAAATTGTCTGCACCATTATCCAGGGTAATGCAATATCAGGGAACAGCTCTTTAGGCATTTTTATATATGAATACAGGCCAAAGCCAATAATGATAAGGAATATCAGAAATACGGAGGTCTTATTTTTTAAAGCTAATGAGGTAATCTTAAATTCCCGGATTACTTTTTCATTCAGTTTCTTTGCTTCACTATCTGGACTCATTATTTAATATGATTTAATTATTTACAACATTAAGAATTTTTACTTCGGTGCCTGTGGATACTGTATTATAACCATCGACTATAACATGCATATCAAGTGTAAGCCCGCCGGTGACAACCGATTCGTTATTATATGTAGCACCTGTCTCAACATAAAGCTTCTTTGCTATTATCCTGTTGCTATCCTCTTCAGCTATAAAAAGGAACTCTTTGAACTCCCCTTCTTTGGTTTTAATGATATCCTTTTTTATAATATTTGAAGGAACAATGATCGCTGATTCTATTGTCAGGTCATTTACCTTAAGAACTGCCAGCATGTTAGGTTTAAGTTTGTGATAGGCATTGTTTATCCTAACTTCGATCTCGAAAGTTCTGTTGGCAGGATTCACAACATTTCCTGTTCTGTGCACCGGAACTTTCAGCTTCATATCAGGATATGTGGGTATACTGATATCAATTAACTTGCCTTTTGAAACGTTAGGCAGGTATATTTCCGATACTTCAGCTACAATTTTCATTTTACTAAGGTTAACAAGCTGCAGTATTCTGTATCCCGGGACACCAAGCTCCCCTTCTTTCTGAAATATTTTATCAATGATCCCGCTAAAGGGGGCTCTTATTTTTGACATTTCAAGCTGTGCCTGCAGTGTCTTCAATCTTGCCTCTGCCTGTTCATATGCGTTTTTAGCTTCCAGGTACTGCATCTCAGAGCCAATCTTCTGTTCCCACAGTGATTCCTGCTTGCCAAAAAGTTTTTTTGCCAGCTCAAGGCCGGTCTTCACTTCCTTTATGGCGCTTTCAGTAACATCAGTATTTAATGATATCAGAAACTGACCTTTACTGACCTTTTCTCCTTCATGAACATGTATTTTGTTTATCCGGCCCCCTATCTCGGGACTGATAAAAGCATCTTCAACAGCCTCAATATTTCCCTGGGCTTCGATATAGTGGCGAAAAGGTTCGTACTTGATTTTCCTGGTATTAACAGGGATATAAAAACTTGCATTTGCTGAGTCGATCTGAAGCTTATCTTCAAGTTTTTTAATACTTTTATTTATTTTGGTGATTTGCTCTTTCTTGCTGATTATTTTTTTTCTGATTGTTTCAGTATTATCAGTATTGCACGATACTAATAATATGACTAATCCAGGTATTAAATAAAGTTTCATTTTTTCAGTTTTTGAATGTTATTAAAGATTGTTCAATATTTTGTCGTAATTAAGTTTTGAATTCAATAATTCAAGGATTGAATTTGTATAATTTGAACTGCTAACCAAGTACTGGTTGTGTGCTTGCGATAAATCAAGACTTGACACAATACCTTCTTTATGCTTAATTAATATTTTATTATAGATTTTTTTTGACAGGGCGATATTAAATTGCTCGTTACTAAATTTTTCAATTGACTTTTTAAGATCATACTCCGCTTGCTGTAACTGTAATTTTATATTATCTGAAGCAAGGGCTGATAAGTTTTTCTGTTTCTCAAATTCAATTTTTGCCTGCTGAATTTGCGAATTTCTTTGCCAACTGGAAAAAATAGGAAGGCTGACATTTAAGCCAATGATATGGTTAATAGTAAAATCAAAATCAGCTTTATTTGTTATGTCTGTATATGAATAAAAGGCAGATACTAATGGCAGATATTTACTACGCTCTCTTTTAAGACTTAATTTTGATATTTTTTCCTGAGTTTCCAGTAATCTGTAATCAATATTATTATTAATATTAAACTCACTGAATGTTGGATTATTAACGTTTATTGAAATTAGAAATTCTTCAATATTTTGTGTAAGATTTATACTGGATTCAAGATCAATACCCAGCAATATCTTAAGCAGATTGTAAGATAATTCTATTTGCTGGTCAAGTGTTCTTCCGGCATTTTGAGTATTTCTTAATGTTAATTCAATCTGATCAACATCAGTATCTTCAATAAAACCGGATTGGTTCATTAACCTGAATTCGTTGAGTGTTGAAATTAAATTTTCTATTGACGAATCTATTATTGCTTTATTTATTTCAAGTGCTAAAATAGTGTAATACGATGATGTAACAGCTTCTTTTGTATCCAGCTGCTTTTTATCCTGCGCGTTTTCTGATAACATAAGAAAGGTCTTTGCTGCCTGAAGCCCGACAATATACTCACCATTAAAAACTAATTGTGAAACAGTAAATCCGTATGTTGTAGAATTCTTAACTGCAATTGCAGATTCACCGGAACTCATATCGTCCCCCATTGATGAAAAAGTCCCGGGATGCAGAGAATCCAGCAAAGAAAATAATGGCAACATTTGATCGCCAAAATTTATTGTAGGTATATCACCGGGGATATGCTGATAAGTCAATGAACCCTGGACCTGTGGTAATCCAATTGCTGTAGTTTCCCATACTTTTTTCTTCGCTCTTTTTATTTCCAGTTCCGCATTAATGGCCTCATAATTATGTGTCAGGGCATAGTCGCAGGCTTCATTCAGCGAAAAAGAATAAATGCTGTCAGCCTGCGAATAACATATGCTAGCAATAAAGATAACTGCTAACAGTGTTACTATTTTTAATTTCATACTAAAACAATTTTAATTTATAATATCCTTTAATATCAGGTATGATCAAGTATTATGTTAAAATAACTCAAAAATAATTTTACATTGTGTATTGAGAAAAATATAATCGGCAAAACAACGTAATTTATCGGTAAATAATTCAAAAATGAATATGTCAAATTAGTTAAGTACATTAATGAATAAACATATAATTTTTTTCATCAGAAAAGAATTGCAAATATAATTCCAAAATTATTGCATTAAAAAATAAGATTAATTAATTTTATAATAGATAAGTAATAGTTATATTCCAATTATTTATGGAATATTTGTTTTATTAATTTTGTATTTTATAGTTAACTGTTATTCACGGAATTGTTATGATTTATATTTGCAGATAATATTTAATTAATTTTTTTTAGAATATATAATGATTCAAACGGCGATAAAAAAAACTACAAATACACCTTCTGTTAATGTTAATCACAATGATAGATTAATTATGGTTGCCGGCACTTCAAAGTTGGAAGATCCCTCAATTTTCTATCAGGAATTATCTGAATTGTTTAATAAATGCGTTAATGAATTTAAGAAGAAAGCAACAATTGACCTTACTTTTAATTATATAAATACAAGCTCTTCAAAATGGTTATTTCATATTTTAAAGGGCATTCAGGTGAAATACTCGGAAAAAAAGTTAATTACAGTAAACTGGTATTATGAGATAGATGATGAGGTAATCCAGGAAGCGGGTGAAGTATTTCAATCTCTTTTAAAGATACCCTTTAATCTAATTCCTGTTGAAAATTGACAGGATTTTTGACTGAAAGGGGACAGCGCCTTTTCTTATATAAATTACAAATCTCAAAATTCAGATCACAAATAAATAACAATAATCATTATCAAATATAATAATACTGTGAGCTTTTCAGATATGATTCTGCAATTAACAGGTCCGCAGGAATAGTGATTTTTATATTTTCTTTATTCCCTTGTACAAGGTTAATTGAATGCCCAAGGCTTTCAACAACACTTGCATCATCAGTAAATTCTGATTTATATTCTTGTTTATATGATTCAAATAACATATTAAAATGGAAGATTTGAGGTGTTTGTATTAACTTATATTTAGATCGATCAACAGGTTGATTTTTTCCATTTTCAGTTTTTCTTATAGATTCAGGGATATCGATTACAGGAATAGCATTACCTGAAATCTCAGCTTTTTTAAAGCATTTTCTAATGGTTTCCAGACTAACAAGAGGCCTTACTCCATCATGTATTGCAACCAAATGATCTTTTCCCCTGATTTTTGATAAACCGTTTTTCACAGAATGAAACCTTGTAACACCGCCCTGAACAATATCATGGTTGTAATCAAACATATAATCCCTGCAAAACTTTTTCCATACTCTAATTTGGCGTTTAGGGAGAACTAAAATTATTCTTATTGAATTATCGTATCTATAGAATTTTTTTAAAGTATGCATTAGGACAGGGTATCCATACAGAGGAAGAAATTGTTTTGGGATCTCCGATTGCATCCTTTTTCCTCTGCCACCAGCTACAATAATAACATTTTTTTTCATCGAATATAGAGTAGATAAATTTTATGCTAAAATAAAATTAATTATTAAGATTTAAATATATAAAATTATGCATAACAAAAATATATAATACTATGTTGTGAATTTATTTTCAAGCACCAGGATTTTTTAATATGTCATTAATTAATGCAAGAAATTCATCAATGTTAAATGGCTTACTGATATAAGCATCGCAGCCGCTTGCAATACATTTGTCCCTTTCTTCCGGCAAAGCAAATGCTGTATGAGCTATAACAGGTATTGCATTATTTATTTCTTTTATTTTTCTGGTTGTTTCAAATCCATCTAATACAGGCATTTTCATATCCATGAGGATAAGATCAATTTTTTGACCTGAACTCACAATATCTATAGCTTGTTGCCCAACTATTGCCCATATAAGATTAACTTTAGTATCCTCAAGCAAATCTTTTATAAATAGCCAATTATTTTCTTCGTCATCAACGACTAAGATTGTTTTATTAATCAGGTTTAGATGTAATAACATATTATTAATCAGTAAGATAAGCTAGATACTAAAAAGTATTAGAACGTTTAATAATACGTACTAAAAATAAATTTATGTTACCTCACTAAAATAACACATTAATAAATTATATAATTGTTATTTTATAATTTTTTAGTTATTGAATAATTTTATTATTCAATGGTATCAATAAAATTCATTATATTTATTGAAACATTTGAGCTAATAAAAAATAATTAATAATCTTACTCATGGAATTTAAAAATATTATTATTCCTATTGACTTTTCAGATTATTCTTTAAATGGATTAAAGCTGGCAGCTATTTTTTCTGAACAGAGTTATGTAAACATTCAGATGGTATATGTTCAGCGAAAAAGTTCTGACTATTATCCAAGTTCTATAGACGCAGAAAGGGAATATGCAGAAAGAAACTTTCAAAAGATTATTGAAGATTATGCACCCAAATTGAAAAATGATTCGAAGCTAAGGTATATTATTAAGAGAGGTAAAATTTACAAGGAAGTTGTTAGTCAGGCCCAGTCTTATAAGGATTCTTTAATTATTGGGTCAACTCATGGAGCTTCAGGATTTGAAGAATTTTTTATTGGCAGTAATGCTTATAAGATAATAACTGCAACTCATAGGCCGGTAATTTCAATAAGGAAAAAATGTCCTGAGTCAATAAGAAAGATTGTATTACCTATAGATATTCGGGGAGATTCGAGACAAAAGGTGCCATTTACTGCTGAAATAGCGAAGTTTTTTAATGCAGAGGTTAATATTGTAGCAGTTAACACCTCCAGGAATAAAAGAGTCAGGGAAAGATTAAGAGCTTATTGCAATCAGGTACGCGGGTATTTACATAATAAAGTTGAAAGCACGATGAATGAAGTGAATGGTGATAATACAGCAGATTTAATAGTAAATTACGCAAATTCAATACATGCTGATTTAATATCGATAATGACTGAACAGTCTTCAAGCATAAGCTTAATAATGGGTAATACAGCTCATATGTTGCTTAATAGATCTGATATACCTGTATTGTGTAACTCACCGAAGGAAATTAGAATTTCAGGCTCATTTAAGGCATCCGGGGGATAGGCTACATGCGTTCCCATTTTTGTTTGGACTTCGTTTGCCCATGCCTAAGGCGGTATACGGCAGGGAGGTTTTATGGAGGAAATAGCAACCGGTTTTAGAGATCCTTAAAAAATCTTTTCTGGTAAATTAGGATTGTAACTACTCCTATTGATATTGAAGAGTCTGCAATGTTAAATATAGGTCTGAAAAAAACAAAAGATTGCCCTTTCCATACCGGGAACCATTTTGGGAAATGACCTTCAATAAGTGGAAAATATAACATATCAACTACTTTACCATAAAGTAAAGAGGAATATCCACCTTCTTCGGCCATAAATCCTGAAACTGAAGAATAAGTGCTTTCGCTGAATAATATTCCATATAATGCACTGTCAATTATGTTTCCAATTGCTCCGGCAAAAATCAGTGACAAGCAGATAATTAAGCCAGTATGAGCTTTTTTACTTATTAAAGTACTTAAATACCATCCTATACCAACAACAGCAATCATTCGAAATATTGTTAAAGAGGGTTTGCCAAATTTACCCGGGATATCAATTCCAAAAGCCATTCCATGATTTTCGATAAACTTAATTTGAAACCACTTTATATTCCACCAGTCCCAGCTATTAAAGCTGCTTTCGCCCAGAGTCATATTGGTTTTAACCAGAATTTTTAAAAGCTGATCAATAATCAAAACTGAAAAAATAATTATAAGGGTTTTTTTAGTAATTGACACTTTAACGTTGTTTTTGTTTTGCGTCTATGGATAGAGTTGCATGTGGTACTGCCCGTAACCTTTCCTTTGAAATTAATTTACCTGTTTCACGGCATATTCCATAAGTTTTGTTTTCAATTCTTATTAACGCAGCCTGCAAATGCTGAATAAATTTTTGTTGTCGTTGCGCAAGCTTTCCTGACTCTTCTTTTGATAATGTAGATGCTCCTTCTTCCAAAACTTTAAAAGTAGGGGATGTATCCTGGGTATCGTTACTTTCGCTTTGTGTTATTGCACCTTTGAGCAGGTCATAATCTTTTTTGGCTTTATTTAGCTTATATAAAATTATTTCTTTGAACTCATTCAGTTCATCGTCCGAATATCTTGTCTTTTCTGCCATAGCTCTAATATTTAACGTTTGTAAATATAAGAAAAAAATTAACATAGAATACCTATACGCTTAAATCTTATTAATTGTTAGGCAAACTTGTATATCTTCATCTATATCAATAAGTTTAGCATTTTTGGGATCTATATTATCAACAAGGTTGATTGATTTGGCTAAAGTTTGTGATCCAATATATTTGTTAAAATTATTAATTGAAGAATTTATGGTATTATGTTTCTTTATATTGATATTAATCTTATCTGTAACCTCGTAGCCATTGTCTTTTCTCATATTTTGTATTCTGTTAATAATCTCACGTGCAATACCTTCTTGTCTTAATTCTTCAGAGATATTAATATCAAGTGCAACTGTTAATTTACCGTCATTAGCTACAAGCCATCCCGGAATATCTTCAGAAGTTATTTCCACATCATTTATACTTAGTGTAATCTCATTATCATCAACAACGATTTTGTATTGCTCTTTTGATTCAAATTCAGATATGGCTTCCTGGCTGAACTGACTTATTGCAGTGGAAATATTCTTCATAAGTTTGCCGAATCTGGGGCCTAAAGTTTTAAAGTTTGGCTTAATTCTTTTTATTAATACATCAGAAGTATCTTTAATATATTCTGCTTCTTTTACATTTACTTCAGATAGGATCAGAGGGCAAACAGCTTCAAATTTTTCTTTAAAATTCTTATCTATTAGAGGAACCATAATTTTTTTCAGAGGCTGCCGTACTTTAATATTAACTTTTCTTCTCAATCCAAGTATCATAGAAGATACTTTTTGAGCAATATCCATTCTTTCCTCAAGATTATTATCAATACAGGATTTATTCCATAAAGGAAAGTCAACCAGATGTACAGATTCTTCAGAATTTTTTTTATTTACTGATATCAGGTCCCTGTAAAGTTTATCTGTATAAAAGGGGGCAATTGGTGATGCAAGTCTGGCTGTTGTTTCAAGGCATGTATATAATGTCTGGTAAGCGGATAATTTATCTGAAGAAAATTCGCCGCCCCAGTATCTTTTCCTATTTAGTCTGACGTACCAGTTACTTAGATTATCTATAACAAATTCCTGAATAGCTCTTCCTGCTTTGGTTATTTCGTAGTTGTCAAAATGCGCAGTAACATCTTTTATTAATGTGTTTAATAAGGATATAATCCATCTGTCAATTTCAGGTCTGTTTTCAATAGGGATTTCATTTTCAGAATTAGTAAATCCATCGACATTCGCATATAAAGCAAAGAAAGAATAAGTATTATAGAGTGTGCCAAAAAATTTTCTCTTTACTTCATCGATACCATCAAGATCAAATTTCAGGTTATCCCATGGCTGGGCGTTAGTCAGCATATACCAGCGCAAAGGATCGGAGCCGTATTTATCTATAGTTTCGAAAGGGTCAATTACATTACCAAGGCGTTTTGACATCTTATTACCGTTTTTATCTAAAACCAGGCCGTTACTAATAATGTTTTTATAAGCAACAGAATCAAATAACATAACAGCAATTGCATGTAATGTAAAGAACCAGCCACGGGTTTGATCAACTCCTTCAGCAATGAAATCGGCAGGGTAAACTTTTTTGAAATCGGCCTCGCTAATAGCAAAAGGATAATGGAACTGAGCATAGGGCATTGCACCGGAATCAAACCATACATCAATTAAATCAGGCTCGCGGTACATTTTTTTACCACCCGGAGAAGCAAGTATAATATCATCCACAACCGGTCGGTGCAGATCAAATTTCTGATAATCCTCCTTTAAGTAAGTATTTTCGTTATATCCTGTCAATGGATTAGAATCCATAAATCCGGCTTTTACTGCTTTTTCAATTTCTTTTTTTAGTTCAGCAACTGAACCAATACATATTTCTTCTTTTTTATCCTCGGTAATCCAAATAGGTAAAGGAGTTCCCCAAAATCTTGAGCGGGAAAGGTTCCAGTCCACGAGATTTTCAAGCCATTTGCCAAACCGGCCTGTGCCGGTTGATTCCGGCTTCCAGTTAATTTTATTGTTTAATTCTATCAACCTTTCCTTAAGTGCGGTAGTTTTTATAAACCATGAATCCAGAGGATAGTATAGTACAGGCTTATCGGTTCTCCAGCAATGCGGATAATTGTGAATATGTTTTTCGATCCTGAATGCTTTATTGTCCTTTTTAAGATTAACGGCAATATCAATGTCGACTACAGGATCTTTTTCAGTCAAAGTTTCATCATATTCGTTTTTAACAAATCTTCCGGCAAACTCTTCATATTCATCAACATTAACATATTTTTTTATAAAATCTTCATTCAAATCTTTAAGACGGATAAATCTGCCCTTTTTATCGACAAGTGGGCCGGTTTGCTGATTTTTATCAATAACTGTTAAAGGAGGGATACCATATTGTTGTGCAATCCTAAAATCATCAGCTCCGAATGTAGGTGCAACATGTACAATTCCCGTACCTTCTTCAGTGGTTACAAAATCACCTGGCAGGACTTTAAATGCTCCCTTTTCAGGTGTTACCCAGTTAATTAACTGTTCATAGCTTGCACCAACAAGTTTTTTCCCTTTGAATTTATCAATTACTTTAAAGGGGATATTCTTATCACCTTCATGATAATCTTCGAGCCTGATATTACTGTTTTTTTCCGGGAAATAAATATTTAGGAGGCTTTTGGCAAGTATTACTGTTATGGGTTTATGGGTATAAGTGTTAAAAGTCCTGACAAAGGCATAATCAATATTACTGCCAACCGCTAAAGCTGTATTTGAGGGCAATGTCCAGGCAGTAGTTGTCCATGCCAGGAAAAATATTTCAGTATCGGTTTTATTAAACAGGAATTCTGATTTTTCGTCAGGTATTATTTTAAACTGGGCAACAACGGTAGTATCCTTAACGT
>CBFCXR010000071.1:0-10691 GCA_965602045.1 uncultured Bacteroidales bacterium
AGACTGGTCAAAACTGTCTTAAAGTTTTATTAATAATATCAATAGTATCATATATCTGGTCCTTGGTTATAACCAAAGGAGGAGCAAATCGAATAATATGGTCATGCGTGGGTTTAGCTATCAGACCGTTATCTTTTAAAGCCAGGCATACATCCCATGCCGTTTTACCTTTTTTTGGTTTAATTATCATTGCATTAAGCAAACCTTTTCCTCGAATCAATTCGACCATTTCAGATGCAGCTTCAATCTTTTTTAGTTCTTCTCTGAATATGTTACCAAGTTTATCAGCATTATCAATAAGATTTTCGTTCTTTATTACTTCCAATGCCGCAATTCCTACTTTAGCAGCAATTGGATTTCCGCCATAGGTTGAACCATGCTCCCCTGGTTTAATGCATAACATTATTTCATCGTCAGCCAGCACTGCGGAAATAGGATAAACTCCGCCTGACAAGGCTTTACCAAGAACCAAAATATCGGGATGGACGTTTTCATGATCACAGGCCAGCATCTTTCCTGTTCTTGCCAGTCCTGTTTGAATCTCATCTGCTATAAATAATATATTTCTTTCCTTGCACAAATCAAATGCAGCTTTAATATATCCTTCGTCAGGAACAAGTACGCCTGCCTCTCCCTGAATTGGTTCAACCAGGAAGCCTGCTACATCATTATCATCAAGTTCTTTTTTCAGTGCGTCAATGTCATTATAAGGGATAATTTTAAATCCTGGTGTAAAAGGTCCGAAACCTTTATATGAATCAGGATCAGTTGATATGGATATAATTGTAATTGTTCTTCCATGAAAATTATCTTCACATGCAATGATCTTTGCCTTATTTTCCGGAATTCCTTTTTTCTCATAACCCCATTTTCTGCATAATTTTAGTGCAGTTTCCACTCCTTCAGCACCTGTGTTCATTGGTAATACCTTATCGTACCCAAAAAGTTTTGTTATATATTGCTCAAATTCTCCAAGACAATTATTATAAAATGCCCGTGAAGTAAGAGCAAGTTCCTGTGCCTGTTGCAAAAGTGCATTGATTATCTTTGGATGATTATGGCCTTGATTAACAGCTGAATAAGCTGACAGGAAGTCGTAATACTTCTTACCTTCAACATCCCACACAAATACACCCTGCCCTTTTTCCAGAACCACCGGAAGCGGGTGGTAATTATGAGCGCCATACTTATCTTCCATTTGCATGTAATTTTGACTTTTCATTGTTGACATTTTTTCTATTTTTATGAATACGTTATTAATTTTTAAAATGTATTTTTTTGCAAAGATATTGTATTTTTATACATAAAAACATGATAAATAACAGTTTTTTGAATTATTTTAATAAATCTTATTAATTTTTAAAATAAATGTCTTATAAACATACTGTTACTATATTTGTTGTGATTATTATCAATTAGTTTTAAAAATGGTACATGAATTTATCCATAACCGACGCAGCACTGTTCTTTTTTCCGATCAGCCAATTGAAAACAGTAAATTAGAGTCATTGTTTGAAGCAACCAGGTGGGTTCCTTCGAGTTATAATGAAACTATTTCAACTCATAATAATAAAATGAATAAATATGCATTTCATGATGTTGGATTAGCAGTAAGTAATTTTAAAACTTCGCATTAATCCTGACATTTATTAATCTTCCTGTTAAAAAATTCGGAACTGCAAACAAATTTGGCATTCCAAACTGATTTTTAACACTCCTGATCCACTGATAGGATATTTGATTTTCAATACCGAGCAAATTAAATATTTCTATATTCAGCCAGATACTTTTAAAATGGTGCAACATATTTGCATCATTTACTACTTTTTTACTTCTTAATAATGACTTCGACAGTCCAATATCCACTCTTTTATATGCTCTCATACTATACATTTCATGAGGTCTGTCGTAATCCGGTGATCCATATGGAAGTCTGCTCCCATAGAAAAAATTCAAATTAACCTTATAATCAGGATTATTAGGAAAATAATCCTGGAAAAACAGTCCGAAACTTACTATCTGATTAGTTGGTCTTGGATAATAACCAGGAAATACTACGGTTTTATCCTGATTAATGTAATAATCTTTATAGATATCTTCTTTAGTTTGCAATATTGATAATGTTGCCCAGGATTCGGCATCCTTTACAAACTCGCCATTAATTTTAAAATCTATACCAACAGCATATCCCCTGGCAAAATACTGAGGTAAGTACTGAATATCAACATCATCAATTTTATAGGGAATTAGATTGAATAAATATTTATAATATAATTCCGTTGAAAATATAAATGGCCTTTTCCATACATTAAAATTATAATCACTGCCAATGACATAATGTATTGATTTTTGAGCTTTAATATCCTTGTATATTTTACCTTCAGGGTCTCTTAACTCCTTATAAAAGGGAGGCTGAAAATAATAACCCGATGCAAAACGAAACTGAATATCATTTTTCCAGTTAGGATTCAACAGCAGAACAGCACGGGGACTAATTAAAAATTGGTTATTATAAGTCCAATAATTTGTTCTTACTCCCGCAGTTAAAAATAAGTCAGAGCGCCCCGATTGAAAATGAATTGTATTCTGTAAAAACGAAGTAACTCTCTCTGAATATATTTCGTTTTTTGAGCTGCTGGTTTTTAATAATAACACTTCTGAATCTGAATAAGGGATTGAATAGCCTGCCGAATCAATCATTTCCCATTCCCTTATTTTGTCATTTATTTCTTCAATCTGGTATTTTACTCCCCATTTCAGATTAGTAGTATTTGAATAATAAGTTCCTTTATGCGAGATCGAATAGACATTTGCCTCCAGATAATTTCTTGCATGCTGCAGATAAGTTCCTACTCCTAAATTTAACAGGCTATCTCCAAATGTTTCTGAGCCAACAACATTATCAAGAAGATTTATTAAATATTGCCCCTGTATATCATAAGTAACATTCTCATAAGTATTAAATGTTGAACCTATAAATTTGAGAGATAGATTTTTTACCGGATGATAGTCAAGTAATAATGCTCCTGAATATGTTTCAAAATCGTCTATCTCCTGACCATCATAATAAATTTTAAAATTAAAAGTCTGCTGATATGTTCCAAATGATGTTTCCCGGGTTGCAGGTACAAGTTGATATTTATTTCTGGCTATATTACCAAGGATGCCCATTTCCAGCGATTTACTAATATCAATGGTAATATAAGTCTGGAAATCTAAAAATGAAGGCTTGTAATTTCCTTCTGTCTGCAAATCCTGCAAAAGATATTGATTGGATTTATATCGAAATCCTGATATGCAGGTAATTTTTTTATTTTTAGTAGCGCCTTCGAGATGAACTGAGCCACCTAACAAGCTTGCTGCAAAACTGCCGCCAAAACTACTGGGTCTTTTATATTTAATATCGAGAACTGACGACATTTTATCCCCATATTGAGCATCAAAACCGCCAGCTGAAAATTGAATTGATGATACCAGATTAGAATTTACAAAACTTAAACCTTCCTGTTGGCCTGCCTTAATTAGTAATGGCCTGTAAATTTCAATATCATTAACATAAACCAGGTTCTCGTCAAAATTACCTCCCCTTACCGAATATTGAGAGCTAAACTCGCTTCTTATTGTGGCACCTAGTGAAGTTAATATTGTCTCAATCCCTCCTGAAACCGAAGGTATAAAATCAATAGCTTTAATATCTATTCTGTCAAGAGTACTTACCCTGTCAAATTTACTTTCTATAAGTACTTCAACGATTTCTTCACTTTTTGGAACAAGCTGCCTGTTAAATTCATAAACCTGACCTGCCGACAATTTTAAAGGCAGACTAATTTTTTCATAGCCGATAAATGAAATGGTAATTACTATACTCCTGTTTGAAGGAACATTTAATTCAAAATAACCATCATTACTTGTTATAGTACCATTGATACTCTCAAGATCAGAAATTGTAGCTCCTATGACCGGAATATTGTTTTCATCTGTGATTTTTCCCTTAATTATTGCACCTTCCTGGCAATAATTGAAGCTAAAACTTAGAAGAAATAAAAAAAAGGCTATAACTCCTTTAAACATATTAATCCAATAGAATATATCGTTGTGTGTTATAACTTCAATAAAGCCTATAAATTGTGATAATAAACGTTTTTTATTATTTATTTTGCCGGGATTTATCACTTTTAAAATCTCCTCTTTTAATAGCTTGAAAGAATTTTGCCCAAGCGAATGGATTAAAAATTTGATATGAAGGATACATACCCTGTGTAAAAGTTTCCCTGTATTGTTGCTCCATGACATTCCTGTAATTTTCTTTCGCATTTGGGTCGTTGTCCAAAATTATTTGTGTTTTAATCAATGCAATGTTCCGCCTGGCTCTTTCATTATCTTCATCAGGTAACTTTAGATTTAAAAATGCTTCTTTAAATTCATTATAAGACCTCCAGGGATAAATCTCAACTTCAGCAATGAGAATTGTATCTTGTTCCAGTACCAGGTCAATTGTCAGAAAAGGTTTAGGAAGCGTATCGGGAATTATAATTGTTATCCTTTTATATCCGACAGTTGAAAAAAGAACCGTATCATATACTTCAGTAACTAATGAGAATTTGCCTTCACTATCAGTAATTGTTCCCCTGAAATTATTCATTATTAAAATATGTGCAAATGGCAATGGTTGCAAAAGTTCATTTGTAATTCTTCCTGTAAACTGAACAAGTAGTTTATCTTGCGGGTAAGTTAAACCAGCAAGGAGTATATTAATGATAAACAGTAGAATAATTTTTCTCATTATTTAAAAACTAATAAATATTTTAATCTACTTATATATGAATTAAACAAAAGATTTCAAAAATAACTAAAAATAAATTTAGATATCCTAAATAAGAATGATATTAGAGTATTTTTAAGTTTTGTAGTTATTATTCACTAATTTATGCTAATTTTCAAATTAAGCTTAAAATTTAAAACTTATAAATTAGAATAATGATATTTCAAAAAGAAATCAGATTAAACGGTTTTGCCCGGGGTTTTCACCTGATAACAAGATTAATCGAAGAAAACCTTGATAATCTTCCGGATAAAGGATTACTTAATATTTTGGTAAAACACACTACGGCAGCTCTTGCTTTAAACGAAAATGCCGATCCATCGGTAAGGGTTGACTTCCGGTCATTTATCGATAAGCTGATCCCGGATAACAATTTCGATTATACTCACACGCTTGAGGGTCCGGATGATATGTCATCGCACTTAAAATCTTCGATTTTTGGCCAGTCATTGACGATCCCTGTTTCTAACCATCAATTAAATTTAGGAATGTGGCAGGGAATATACTTTTGTGAATTCAGAAACTCCGGAGGTCAACGAAATCTGGTTTTAACAGTATTCAGCTGATCAAGGCAAATATTTCAGGAACATAATATTGCAAATAAACTCCGTGAATTATAATTTTACATATATAAGATAAATATAGTAATTAAACAGGACTAGAAATAGATATCTTATGTTCAACAGCAGAGATATTAAACAATTTAAGGAAAAAGGAATAAGTAAAAACAAAGTTAATGAACAGATCAATCTGTTCAAAAAAGGCATTCCCTATGTCAATTTAGTTAAAGCTGCACGGATAAAAGATGGTATTAAATCCTTAAATGATGAATTACTTAATTATTATTCCGGGAAATATGAATCTGCCGGAAATCAGGTTAAGATAAAATTTATTCCTGCTTCCGGGGCTGCGTCCAGAATGTTTAAAGCACTTTATGAATTTAACTCAACTTATTTAAAAAGTGATTATGATTACAAAATATTAAAAAGTGACGCTTATAAACAGGTGAGAATATTTTTTGAAAACATTCAGAAATTTGCTTTCTATAATGACTTAAAAACACGATTAGCAGATAAAAATGAAAATATAGAACAACTTACCAGGAAAAACAATTATAAAGTTATACTTAATGTTTTACTGAATGCCAGGGAGCTTAATTACGGAGAGCTTCCCAAAGGTCTTTTAAAATTCCATAGGTATGGTAATAGTTGCCGCACTGCAGTTGAAGAGCATATGGTTGAAGGTGCAATGTATTCAAAGAATAATGATGGAACTGTAAAGATTCATTTTACAGTTTCTCATGAACATATTATTCTTTTTGAAGAACTAATAGAAAAAGTTAAAGATAAATATGAAGCGGAATATAAAGTAAAATTTGATATTTCATATTCAATACAGAAATCTTCCACAGATACCATTGCTGTTGATTTGAATAATAACCCGTTTAGAAATGAGGACGACAATATTTTTTTCCGGCCCGGAGGTCATGGTGCGTTAATTGAAAATCTTAATGAGATAGATGCAGACATTGTTTTTGTGAAAAACATTGACAATGTTTTACCAGATAGTATGAAAGGTATAACCCAGACTTATAAGAAAGTTTTAGCGGGAATGTTGCTGGTATATCAGGAAAAGATCTTTAACTATCTTAATATACTTGAATCTGCTTCTGTTATTCAATACTCAATACTGGATGAAATGAACGATTTTATTTCAGATGAATTATGTGTGTTACACGGAAACAAGAGAATAAATTCAGATTCATCAGATTTGAAAAAATATCTTTTCAGGATATTGAACAGGCCGATAAGAGTATGCGGTATGGTAAAGAATGAAGGTGAACCCGGAGGAGGTCCATTTTGGGTGAAAAATGCTGATGGTAATACTTCATTACAAATCGTTGAAATATCTCAAATTAATAAGAAAGACTTTGAACAAAATGCTATAATAAATAGTTCAACACATTTTAATCCTGTTGATATTGTTTGCGGAATAAAAGATTATAAGGGTGTAAAATTTAATCTGCTCAAATTTATTGACCCTAAATCAGGAATAATTTCAAAAAAAACTAAAGAGGGCAGGCCTCTTAAAGCCCTTGAATTACCTGGTTTATGGAATGGCGCAATGTCTGATTGGAGCACAATGTTTATCAGTGTACCAATATCAACATTTAATCCGGTTAAGACAGTAAATGATTTGCTCAAACCTGAACATCAACAATGAGAATATTTCTTTGTTAAATATCCCGGAAATTTATTCACATTTTCAGCATTCCCTTAATAATTGAGGTGATCCAGCTCATCTTTTATTTAAAAGCCAACTTTCCGTTGATAAATCGATATACATATTTGATTAAAACAAAAACTCATAATTGATCTTTCCGTAAAAAAATTATATTCCTTATTAAATGGTCACAAAAAAAAAGTTGACTGATAAATCACCGGAATTTTACCTGTCAGACTAATTACCTATCTAAAGTAAAAAAATTCTTTTTCGGCTTTTTATAGAAGATTATTGTTTAACTAAAAAAAATAACAAAATGAAAACACTAAAGATGACATGGGCAATATGCCTGGTAGTTTTGACAGGAACCTTTACAGGATGTGATGATTTATTTGATGGCTCAGGATTAAGTTTAAATTCCAATTACAGCAACATGGAACTGTCTGTTCCTCAGTCTCCTGCAGGAGAGTACATTTTCATAGAAGAACTACTACCAACAAACATTGATGATGCAATTAATGAAACAAATGCTGATTATTCTTCAATTAAATCGATAATACTTATCGAGGCAACAGCAGAAATTTTAAATAATGAGAATGAGGAATTAAATTATGATGCATTTAGTTCTGTGAAGGTTGCAATAAGCACTGATGGATTACCTGAAAAAGTAATTGCAGAAATTACAGAAATACCTGATGAAGCTGATGAACTTGTAATGGACTTACAAAATACTGACGTAACCGAATATTTAGATGCCGAAAAGTATTTTGTAACAGCATATGCAGTATTAGATAAAGACATAGAAACCCCGATGAACATATTGGTAAAACTAAGATATAAAATAACTCTTGGATTCTAGATTCTGTTTTCCAGTTAGATGCGTTTGGTAATAAAAGGCTGCTTTTTGCAGCCTTTTATAATTATGCCAGGTTGTTTACTTTTATAGTTGTTTAATTGTTATCAGTTTTCAATAAGTTTCAAATCAATTTCCCTGCCTACTTTACGTTCATAAACAGAAGCTTCTGTAGCTATTATTACCCCATTGCTAATAATCTTCACGGACAGTTATTCTATCTGAATTCGAAATTTATTTAACAATTAGTTTCTGAAAAATACTTTGATTGTTAAAGCTTAATGAATATAGGTACAAACCTTGTTTTAAGTTTTTTCTATCCAGTACAGTTTTATATGTACCTTTAAAATAGTATCCATCAATTACTTCAGAAATTTTTCTTCCGTCAACAGTATAAACTGATAATTTCACCAATCCATTTTCAGGTATCATGAATTCAATTTCCGTATGATCGCTAAACGGATTAGGGTAATTTTGTTTCAGTTTAAGTATCGACAATTCGTCTGATACTGTCAATATCGATGTATTTAATTTGAAAACAGCAATAATTGACATAGTAGTGTCAATGGTAAAGTTAATTGTATCGTTATCACCTGTAACATCACCAATCCATCCTTCAAAAATCCAACCCTCTTCAGGTCTGGCAATTAACTGTACTTCAGTGCCTGCCATAAAACTTCCTTTGTTTGGTGATACTGAACCTGAACCGGTAATCTCCACGGACAGGGTAAATATATTCGTCGGTTCACCTCCTGCACCGAATTCCAAAATGCCTGTACCGGAATATAAAGGAACCAAAGTATTAATACTTTCAGTACTGTCAGGGTAATATTGGTAGGGTACATTCCATGAGCAATCGGTCTGTGAAATATCATTTTCATCTTCAGTAGAAGTTCCTGCATAGATATTGTTTGCCAGGCAGGCAAAACCATCCGGCGAATCACCGAATGTTGTGGATACAGGCGATGGAGAATCTTCGAAATAGTTATTTTCAATCAATGCTTTTGCTCCTTTCCTTGATACCATACAATAATAGACAATATCCTTATAGTAGTTATTAAATGCATGAAGTGTTCCGTAACGCAAACTGGGATTCCTTGAATATGTCCTGTGGAAATAGTTATGATGGTAAGTTACTCTAAACGCTGTATCAACAGCCATTTGAGCTGCTTTATCAGTATGTCCTATTAAGGATGTCTTCCAATGGTCATGAATATAGTTCCAGGAAGCTGTAACATATTTTGAACCGTTTTTTATATCGAGCAATCCGTCATAGTAATCTTTATCATGCGCCATATCGCTGTATAGCTCACAATGGTCTATCCAAACATGGTGACAATCATCAATTTGAATAGCATCCTCATAATCAGCAATAACATGATGAATCTTAATATTTCTTACAATAATATTTTCAGCTCTCCATATTTTCATTCCGAATCCATTCAGCTCAGCATCAGAATCAGCTCCAATTATTGAAATATCTGATACATCTTTAACATCAACTTTATCATTATAAGTCAGCTGGCCATTAATATATATAATAAGCGGATTATCACCCTTGTCATTAAGAGTATTCTGTAATTCTAATCCTGAATAAACCGTTATTTCATCCCCTCCTGCACCTCCTGTTGTTCCATTATGTCCTTCTGCATTTATTTCAGCATAACCAGTAAGTGAAAAATCCTGGCTATAAGATGCTGATATAACACTATTCAAAATCAATATTATCAATAATGACAGCTGCTTCATTTACACTAATATCTCCATATTTATTAAACAATAATAATAAATCACTTTATTAATTTTACTTCTAAGTGACTTATCTTAAAAGTCTTTGCAAAACCATGTATATAGTCAGTGCAACTTTGAGTGTAAATATTGAATTATTATAATGTGAAGTTCCGTAATCTGTTAAAGGTATTATTTTTTCATTTCGTCATAAAGAATACTTGCCATAATGAAGGGGCCCGTAGCTTTGGGATCATTATCTCTTTTCATTTCATTTATGTAGTATTCGTAACTCCCATCCCTGTATGGATTACTACCCAGTCCTGCAACCGCACAAACAGGAGTTATTGTTACCTTACCTCCGGCATCTGATTTCATAAGATGTTTAATAATACCCTCATACGCAATAAATGCGTTTTCCAAATATGATTTATCAATATATCCTTTTTTAACAGCCTTTAACAATGTATATGTAAACATGCTGGAAACCGAACCTTCAATATAGTTGCCTTCTCTTTTTCCCTGATCCAGTACCTGGTACCACAGTCTTGTTTCCTCTTCCTGTACTTTAACTATTGCTTCGGTAAGTCGTTGTAAAACAGCAATAATTTCACTTCTCCGGGGATGTTCTTCAGGAATATAATCTAAAACGTCAACCAGGGCCATAGCAAACCAACCCATTGCACGTCCCCAGAAATGCGGAGAACATCCTGTTACGGGATCGGACCATTTTTGTTGTTTACTTTCGTCCCATGCATGATATAATAATCCGGTTTTCTCATCCATGGTCTTCTCTTCAATTAAAAGTATCTGATTTATAATATCATCAAAAATTGCCGGTTCATTAAATTCCAATCCATATTGAGCATAAAAAGGAGCTCCCATATAGATACCATCAAGCCACATCTGATGAGGGTAACGATTCTTATGCCAGAAACCACCTGATTCTGTCCGGGGCTGATTTTTTAATTGTTTTCTTAAAGTGTCCATAGCAACTTTATAGGAAGCATCCCCGGTTTCTTTATAGAAAATAAACAAAATCTTCCCGGAGTTGATTTTATCAAT
>CBFCXR010000072.1:0-10665 GCA_965602045.1 uncultured Bacteroidales bacterium
ATCGATATTTCCTTATTATCCAAATGCCTCCATTTTCCCCTTGGCAGGCCTTTTTTTGTAAGACCGGCAAAATATACCCTGTCTAATTTAATTATCCTATAACCCAGGTGTTCAAATATTCTTCGGATTATTCTGTTTCTGCCTGAATGAATCTCTATACCAACCTGCTTTTTATCATTGGCAACAACATAACTAATTGAATCTGCCTTTATAAATCCGTCTTCCAGCGTTAATCCTTTGGCAATTCTCTCCAAATCATACAATTTCAGTGCTTTATTTAAAAATATATGGTAAATCTTTAACTTATTAAATTTCGGATGTGTCAATTCCTTTGCCAGGTCACCGTCATTCGTTAATAGTAATATACCCGTAGTATTTCTATCTAACCTGCCAACAGGATATATTCGTTCCTTACAGGCATTTTTTACAAAATCCATTACAGTTTTTTTTGCATAAGGATCGTCAACCGTAGTAATACAATCTTTTGGTTTGTTTAGTAAAATATATACTTTCTTTTGCCAGGCAAGCCTCTTTCCCTCATATTTAACAACATCAGCAGTTTTAATTTTTGTTCCCAACTCTGTGGTTAATTTATCATTAACAGTAATAAGTCCGGTTTTTATATATTCATCTGCTTCACGCCTCGAACATAATCCGGTACTCGCTATGTATTTATTCAAACGTATATAATCTTTATTATGATCAGATTTAGAATCTTCCCTTAAGTACTTTCTTTCATCCGGAATTTTTCTCTTTGAAGACTTAGTCTTTTTGACCGGGGAGCCCTGAAATTTTTTTCTTCCACTGGTTTTATTAATTTTTGGCCCCTTTTCTGACTTTGTCATATCAATTTAAGTTTATAATAACTTTTCTTTTACTTTTGCTATTAAGATAATATTTTTTCTCCTTAATAAATTAATTTGAGACAATATTAATAATTTTAAGAAATTCAAATTTTTATTAAAAAATTATATTTTAAAACTGGTATAGCATTATGACCCTAATTAAATCAATATCGGGCATTCGAGGCACAATTGGAGGCATGGCAGGAAATAGCCTCTCGCCTCTTGATCTTGTTAAATTTTCATCAGCATTTGGTGAATGGATAATAAATAATTCGAAAAATAAAAGAAAAAAAATTGTAATTGGTCGTGATGCCCGAATATCAGGTGAAATGGCCAACAAGATTGTTTGTGGCTCATTATCTGCCCTCGGCATTGATATAGTGGACCTCGGACTTGCTACTACTCCTTCTGTAGAGATAGCTGTTCTTAAGTTAAAAGCTGACGGTGGAATAATTATAACTGCCAGCCATAATCCCATGCAATGGAATGCACTTAAACTATTAAACTCAAAAGGCGAATTTATTTCAGCCAAAGATGGCATTGAATTATTGAAATTAGCTGATAATGCAGCCTTCAACTATGCTGAGGTAAATAATCTGGGTACCATAACAGGCGACAACTCAATAAATAGTTTTCATATTAGTCAGATTCTTGAATTAGAGCTGGTTAATAAGAAAGCAATAGAAAAGGCACAATTTAAAGTAATTATTGATTGCGTTAATTCCGTTGGAGGACTAATAATCCCTGATTTATTGGATTCACTGGGTGTTAAAGAAGTTGTAAAATTGTATTGTGAGCCTACAGGAGAATTTCCCCATAATCCTGA
Organism: uncultured Bacteroidales bacterium; assembly: GCA_965602045.1. GTDB lineage: Bacteria > Bacteroidota > Bacteroidia > Bacteroidales > UBA10428. Next base: position 1,672 of record CBFCXR010000072.1, read on the forward strand.
ACCACTGCCGCAACATCTTACGGATATTTCAAAATCAATGATTAATAATAATGCTGATGTGGGTTTTGTGGTGGATCCTGATGTTGATCGCCTGGCTATAATTAATGAAGATGGTTCTATGTTTGGTGAAGAATATACTCTCGTTGCTGTTGCAGATTATGTATTAAATATCTGCAGGGGAAACACAGTTTCGAACCTGTCGTCAACCCGGGCATTAAAGGATATTACAGAAAAACACGGAGGGCAATATACTTCAGCAGCAGTTGGTGAAGTAAATGTTGTGGAAGCTATGAAGAAAAGTAATGCTATTATCGGAGGTGAAGGTAACGGTGGAGTCATATATCCCGAACTACATTACGGACGGGATGCATTGGTGGGAATAGCCTTATTCCTGTCACATCTGGCAATAACCGGGGTAAAATGCTCTGAACTGAGGGCCGGTTATCCTGATTATGCTATCTCCAAAAATAAAATTGAATTGGACCCTGAAATCGAAATTGACAAACTCTTTTATTCATTAAAAAATAAGTATAAACAACAGTCTATAAATGAAATTGATGGTTTAAAAATTGACTTTGATAATGAGTGGGTACACATAAGAAAATCGAACACTGAACCGATAGTAAGAATTTACTCTGAAAGTCGTACGATGGAAGCAGCAGAGAATTTGTCCGCAAAGATTATAAATGATATTAAAAAACTAATATCAGAATAATAAATTTATAATCAATTGAACTGTTGCGCTGGTTATTTGATTACAGCATGATAGTTAAATGGTATATTTACTGAATCAGATAGATCTTTTCCATCATCAAGCATCATGTCATCTCCTGCATCATAATACCAATTAATTTCAATATTCAAGCCCAGATCCTTAAACTCCCTCAGTCTTTCCATCATCGTTAAAAGATATTTTGAAGAAGCTGAATTGCAATAAGAGAGCTTAAAATTTAATTTTATTAATATTAATCCTGTTGTTTTACCTTCATATAAGAAATTTACTTCATATTCTTTTAACCATGATAATAATTGCATATAAAATCCTGAGGCGTTTTCAGGCATAGAGACACCGGAAATTTCGAAAACATTGCTGCTTATATCAAATTGTACTTCAGGTGTAAACTCAGTTGGTTCTATGGTTAAAGATTCCATGCATTATTTGTTATTATTATAATAATCTTCATTAATTACTATAGTAAGTTCGTAGGATGAATATTTATTGTCAATTGTTTCGAAATTGTATTGAATTTTCTCAGTAGATATTTTGGCCATTTCAATAAAACCTAAGCCGGCTCCTCCCTTATGTGTAAATTGCCCATCAGTAATTGTAGATTTATACAAATCTTTTAATCCGTCACTATCAAGATTATTTACCTGATTTATTTTATTTTTTAGTTTAGGAATATCACTATTCAAAACCACATTTGTGGAAGTAAGAAAATACTTCTTATTATTTTTTTCTATAATAAATTTTTGAGTGAAATGTGTCCTGATATAGCTGTTTGAATCAAAGGTTTCATTATATTTCAAAATATTCTCTAACGATTCAATCATTATCAATAATAATTTTTTATAAACTGCAAGCTTAATACTTATACTGGAAACCTTATTCTTGAGTTTATTAATCAATTCTCCAATAGTATCATACCTGAGACGCCCGCTATAATTTAATATTTCTTCCTTCCGGGAATTATGAACCATAGGATTGTAGCCAAATTTATCAGCAAGTTTAATAAACATTAAAGATAATTAAATTACAAATCTTTTTGTAATTATACCACTTAGTTAAATCCATTAATATGCAATGGACTTTCACTTTTATAGCCTTCATCAATAAATAAATTTATGCCCTGTGATGCTTCTACAGCCAGTTTATCACATCTATTATTTTCATTATTATCAGCATGCCCCTTAACCCAAAAAAAACTTACATTATTTTTACGATAGACTTTTAAAAAACGATTCCACAAGTCTGAATTTTTTTTCTTTTTAAATCTTTTATTTTCCCATTCAAAAACCCATCCCTTTTCAACAGCGTCGGCAACGTACTTTGAATCTGTATAGACTTTCACATCACAATTATCATGTTTTAATGCTTCAAGCGCTACAATTACTGCCAGTAATTCCATCCTGTTATTTGTTGTGCATTTAAATCCCTGGGAAAGTTCTTTTCTAATATTTCCGGAAATTAATACTATTCCATACCCCCCCGGACCGGGATTACCACTAGCTGCTCCGTCAGTGTAAATACTTATCTTATGAGACATAACATGAATATATCACTATATTTTATTAAGTGAAAAATAATATTCAATTAATGTTTTTATAAATTAGAACAACGTAATTCTGTCTACAATATAATACTAAAATAATTAATTCAAAATATATTTCGCGGTATAAGGTAATTTAAATTATTATATGCTTTATATATTTGACAACAAGATAATTTAAGAATTGAATAAAACCAATATTTTCATTCTTTTATTTAACAATTTTAATTAATTAACTTTAGTTCTTCAATTAAATGAATTGCCCCGGCAAATTTGTCTATTACAAATAATATATATTTTATATCAACACAAATACATTTCTGTAATTTGGGCTCAAAAACAATATCTCCACTCATAGCTTCCCAATTACCATCAAATGCAAGTCCGATTAGTTGTCCATCGCCATTAATAATCGGGCTGCCGGAATTTCCTCCTGTAATATCATTATTTGTCGTAAAACAAACTGACATAATCCCATCGGATCCATACCTATCATAATCTTTATTCTCATAAAGCTCTTTCAACTTTTGAGGTACAATAAATTCCCAGTCATTTGTGTCTTCCTTCTCCATAACACCTTCAAGTGTTGTAAAGTAATTATAATGCACTGCATCTCTGGGTGAATAATCGTTGACGGTACCATATGTTAATCTCATCGTAGAATTTGCATCAGGATAAAAGTCCCTGTCTTTTTGCATCTCCATAAGTCCGGCAATATATAATCTATGTCCTTTGTTAAATGATTCATTAATCTTAGTCAATTGTTCAATATGAGATCTATAATCCTTCAATATCGATTTTGATGCAATAAATGCCGGATCTTTTTCCAGCACTTTTATTGAAGGATTTTGTAAAAATTTATTATACTTCACTTCATCAGCGAATATTGATTTTTTAAACATCATCTCAACATATTTTTCAAAGCTCCCTTTAAATTTATTTTGAATATTCTCATAAATGCCGGGATGTTGTTCTATAGGCATATTATCATGATAAAGTTTCAGCATAGCAATAGTAACTTTCATATCAACAGGTGCATTGTAATCAATAAAATGCTTTTCACTATTTTCCGATAATACTTCTAATAAGGAATCTATTATTTCATCATCTTCAGGATCATTAAGCATAGTAAGATAGAGATGTCTCGCTCTATTGGCAAAAAATATAATCTCAGATGCCTTAAAAAATGATTCGTACAAATATTGCCTTGCACATTTAAACGGTTTTCTTTCTTTTACAGCATTTTCTATTAATGTAAGCGCTTCACCATAGCGTTTTTGCCTTTCTTCATTTTGTGATACCCATTCTGTAAATTCATTTTCAAGTTCTTTTTTCTTATCATATATTTTCAACTTTTTTAAGCCCTGACTCTGACCAATAGAATACTTCCAATAATTACTTGAACGTGAGTACTTTGAATCATATTGAATGCGTGTCTTCTGGCTTTTCATCATATCTTCCAGTAATATTTTCTGACGCAGGCTCCTTATCATTATTCTGTTTGGATGAGTAACCTCTAATAACTCATTAACTCCAAATGAAGTCATATATCGATCTGTGCTTCCTGAAAATCCAAGTACCATTGCAAAATCTCCCATATTAACACCCTTAAGTGAAATAGGTAAATAGTACCCTGGCTTGTAAGGAATATTATCAACAGAGTATTCAGCAGGTTTACCGTCAGGCCCACAATAAACTCTAAAAAGGCTAAAATCCCCGGTATGACGAGGCCACATCCAGTTATCCGTATCATGTCCAAACTTGCCTATAGAAGAAGGAGGGACTCCAACCAGGCGAATATCTTTAAAAACCTCGTAAACGCAAAGATAAAAATAATTCCCCCCGTAAAATGATACTACCTCTGCCTCATAATGAGTTTCTTTAACTGCTTCCTTTTCAATTGTATCAGAAAGTATTAAAATTTGCTCATTTCGCTCTTCTTCCAATAAAGTATCCGATAAATTTTTGTTTATTTCTTCACTAACATCTTCTATTCTTATTAAAAATTTAACTGTCAGATCCGGATTTGGCAATTCTTCATCTTTTGACCAGGCCCAGAATCCATCTTTTAAATAGTCATGTTCAACTGTACTGTGATTCTGTACCTGACTGAATCCACAATGATGATTAGTAAGCAGCAATCCCTCTTCTGAAATAATCTCACCAGTACAAACATCGCCAAATAATACAATCGCATCTTTTATACTACTTTTGTTGATATCGTAAATATCTTTATCAGTTAATTTCAATCCAATTTCTTTCATTTTTGCCATATTAATTTTTTCAATAAGAGGCAATAACCACATCCCTTCATCTGCCAGAAGATTATTACAACAGGCCATTAACAAAATCCAAATCAATAAAATATATCTTCTCATACCATTATAATTTATATTATATCTACTTCATTTTATTCTAAATTACTAATTAATAAATTTAAATTCAACTGATTATTTAATAATCGAAAAGATTTTCTATGATAGGGAGTTAAGCCATATCTGGATATTGCTTCCCTGTGTTTCTCAGTTGCATATCCTTTATTTTGTTCCCAACCATATTTGTCAAATTCCTTATGAATTTTCATCATATAATCATCTCTAAATGTTTTTGCCAGAACAGAGGCAGCAGCTATTGAATAATATTTAGAATCGCCTTTAACAATACATTTATGTTGTACTGATTTATATTTAATGAATTTATTTCCATCAATTATTAAATATTCCGGTTTGATTCTTAATTTATCAATAGCTCCATGCATAGCCACAAAAGTTGCTCTAAAAATGTTCAGCTTATCAATTTCATTATTATCAAGATATTCAATAGCCCAGCAAACAGCAAACTTTTTAATTTCATCTCTTAGAATGTATCTCTCCTTTTCACTCAGCTTCTTTGAATCGTTTAAAAATGAATGATTAAAATTTTTCGGAAGTATTACTGCAGCAGCAAAAACGGGACCTGCTAAACATCCTCTTCCTGCTTCATCACAGCCGGCTTCTAAAACATTTTCCTTATAACAACTTTTAAGTGTAGTAAAATACTTAGAGTGCGCCATTCAAGTTTGCTAAAAGCTTTAAAATTAAATACCCAAACTTAAAATGAATTATATATTTATCAAATTTTTTCCGGATTATTTCTGTATTTAATTTTATCAACATACAATTATATGACACATTAATATTACGTTTTCAAAAATCCTGTAAATATATTTTTTTATATATCAAAAAGTTATATCGCATTGATATATATCAGTCTGACTTTATTTAACTTATCTGGTTGATGCAATAATTCTTTGGTGTTAATAAGATAAAAATCAAGGTAATTGCTTTATATCTATTTTAGAACAGCTTTATATAATCCATATTATATTGAAAAATAGAAAACCAAAGTCAAAAAACTTCCGAAGGGTGAACAGGTATACAATTTTATTTAATACTCCTGAAAGAAAGGCGATTGATCAATTTTGTAGCAGATTTAAAATTTCAAACAAATCAAAATTCATGAGAGAAGCAATTATTACCGAGGTTTTAAGAAAATTTGATTCACATTACCCGACTTTATTTGAAGAAGATCAACTAACCCTATTTTAACATATCCATTCTAAGTGCCATAATTCGAAATGTCCTTTTTCAGGATAACAGGCCTTACAAAAGATTCTGCTATTAATATGCCCTATTGCTTACAGAAATTATCTAAACAAAAGATTTTTTTCTGTCAACTTGTCTTACAATCAAATATAACAACAACATATTAAAGGCAAAACAGAGCAATAAAATCTGGCTTATAATCAATGAATAGTATGACAATAAAAGGATAATTAAATTCAGGAGGAAAGCATATATTACCGTCTTCTGATGTGTAAAACCTGCTTGTACAATTCTCTGATAAGCATGTTTTCTATGAGCTATAATTAGTTTTTCTTTATTTCTATATCTTCTGAAAAGAGTTAAAGTTGCATCGAACCAAAATACCGAAGATAACATTAACCAAATCACCAGGGATGATTTTGAAGTATTTTGATAGTAAATCGAAAATATTGCAATATTAAAGCCCAGTAGTGTACTGCCTACATCTCCCATAAATATTTTTGCGGGTTGCCAATTCCAAACCAGAAAACCCAGGGTTGAGACCAGCAATAGTAAAGCAATATTATCATTAAATAATATGAATGCTGCAGATGTTATAAAAATAACTTCCATTCCAATATATCCATCAATCCCATCTAAAAAATTAAATAAATTGATAAACCATACTGTACCCAGTAATGCTAATATTGTTAATGCAAGTCTGTTTTCAACTATATAAAATCCTAAATTAAGCTTTTCCAGGCCACCAATTATAGAAATGGCTATCCCGCTAACTATTAACTGAAATATTAATCTATATACCGGTTTAATCGCAATAATATCATCGATAATTCCAATTATTACCAGCAAAATTCCCGGCATAAAACTTAAGAATAACCTTTGGTTAATATTGTCTGTTATGTAAAAATAGACTAAGCCTAAAAACCAAATAATGGCAATGGCAAGTCCTCCACCTTTCGGAGTAGGAGTTTTATGAGAGCTGCGTTCGTTGGGAAAGTCAAGAATTGATTTCTTTATCGCTAATTTTCGAATAAAGAATGTTAAGAAAAATGATAATAAAAATAATGTAATATATATAATGACTAGTCTCATAATTTAGAAATTCCGATATTTTAACTGCCAACTAATATAATTAAAGCATAGCTTAAAACAATATTTTAATTATTAATAACCTGGTATTATATTTAATATTAAGTTCAAATTATTTCTTTTTATTGAGCCGCATTTCTTAACAATTATTTATTTTCAATCTCATACCATTCACTCCACGAAAATCCGTCACGTCCCTTGTAATATCTAAACATTATTCTACTTACTTTTTTATCCGGTTTTATCCATCCCGCACTAAATGTCTTGTTTTTGTGAAGGTCTGTTTTATAACCTTCGGTTGATTTTGTCATCTTAACAGCCTTTTCGAATGATATTTTTTGAGCTTTTTCCAAATGTCTTTTTAATTAATAAAAAACCCCGGTATTAAATTACCGGGGTTTTCTGTAAGTATAACCTATATTACATATCTTTTTTTACCATCAATTTATCTCTTTTTACTATTATCCCCCATTCTTCCAGAACATTAATAGAGTGTTTAATTCTTCTTCTGCATTCCATTTCAGAAAGTTCATATTTTCTTGAAAGACTAAGTATCACTGAGCTTAATTTTTGTTTTCTTATTGCGGCTAACAGAATATCGCCGTTTAAGTCTTTAAAGTTATATTCAACTTTTGCTCCATCATCTATAGCTTTATAAGCTATAACATTACCATTGGAGTACCTTTTAATTTTAAAGGCAGGATTAATTTTTATTACATCACTGTCATTGAGATAATTCGCTGATGCTATTGAAGAGAAATTAAAAGTAAATACAAGTAAAAATACCAGAAAGGATAGTTTAGAAGTCTGTAATAATTTGCTATGTAAAGTGATAGGTTTCATTTTTAGGGTTTTATTATGAAATAAAAATTTTAACTTTTGAAAAAATGGGGGAATAAATTTAATATTTTTTTTTCAATTATCATAATAACATTAAAAATAAAACAATTAGAAGTAAAACATGTTCAAAATTTCCGCATATTTTACTATAATTTCATTAATCCTAATTAACAGGCCATTTACATAAAAAAAAGTGACCTTCATACAGGCAGTTGATATTTATCAACAATTTCCCGCCACTTATCTAATAGTCTATTGCAGACTCAGAATTTTGAATTATTATTGTTGTCATATTTTCAAATAAAAAACTTATATCATGAAAAGGGGAAGCATTAATTTTTTAGTAGTAAAACATAAAAGAAGAACCAGGCAGGTGTCTTTTGAAAACATTGACAAATTAAATATTTTAGTTTCAGCAGAAGTAAGAAATAATCTTTTCAATATTGTTAAGGTACCACGTACCAACCTCGTTCTTAATCTTGCAGATATCAAATTTATTGATAGTTCGGGATTTACAACGTTAAACTTTATTGCTAAGGTTTCTAAAACCTTCGGTTCAAATTTCACACTATCTAATGTGTCAGACGAAGTAATGGAGCTGATAGATATATACAGGAAATTTAATATGCTGGAAGAAAATTTTAATATTGAAAAATCTGAAATAAAACAGCTAACAGTTGCATAATATATTAATTTTTAATGTATTCCCTTTATTTTAATGCTTAACGAATAACTGTTGAGGATTAATAATATGGCGATAGATGTTGCCTGCTCAGCAAAGACCTCGCACAGGGGGGATTAACGATTTATTATTTCAGGTCTACTGTCACCTTTAGTTTCTCTCTTTTCTTAAAATCTTCAATTGCAAAAATGATCAGTTTATCTACCAGTTCTGTATAGGATATGCCGCTATATTCCCATAGTTTGGGATACATACTTATCTTCGTAAATCCGGGAATTGTATTTATTTCATTAATAATAATTTGTTCTTCATCTGTTATAAACATGTCTACTCTGGCCATACCCCGGCATTCTAAAATCTTAAATGTTTTTACAGAAATCTCCTGAACTCTTTTAAGTAATTTATCAGATATCTTTGCAGGTATTTCAAGCATAGCACCCTTTTCATCAATATACTTTGCATTATATGAATAAAATTCATCATTTGGCAATATTTCACCTGCAACAGAGGCTATGGGATTTTCATTTCC
>CBFCXR010000073.1:0-10662 GCA_965602045.1 uncultured Bacteroidales bacterium
CCTGCCCAGCTTTCCCTGTCGAGGCTACGATATTGGATAGCTTCTGCCAGATGTGCAGGAAGTATTTCCTTGCTGGAATCCAAATCAGCAATGGTACGTGAAACCTTTAAAATCCTGTCATATGCCCTGGCTGACAGCCCAAGCTTTTCCATTGCATTTTTTAAAAGTGCAGTGCATTCTGAATTAAGAATACAATATTCTCTTGACAATGAAGGGGGCATCTGTGCATTATTATAGATCTTTTCATAATTTTTGAATCTTTCCTGCTGAATCTTCCTCGCTTGAATAATCCTGTATCTGATCGTCTCACTATTTTCTGCTTTTCCCTGTTCTGATAGTTTATCAAATGGAACAGGAACAACTTCAATGTGTATATCAATTCTGTCAAGCAACGGGCCGGATATTTTATTAAGATATTTCTGAACAATTCCAGGTGAACATACACATTCCTTTTCAGGATGGTTATAATATCCGCAGGGACATGGATTCATCGATGCAACTAACATAAAACCGGCAGGGTATTCAACTGTAAATTTTGAACGTGAAATAGTTATTTTCCTGTCTTCCAAAGGTTGTCTCATCACTTCAAGGGCTGTTCGTTTAAACTCGGGTAACTCGTCCAGGAAAAGTACCCCGTTATGAGCCAGTGAAATCTCACCCGGCTGGGGATATGATCCTCCGCCAACAAGAGCCGTATCTGAAATTGTGTGATGGGGATAGCGATAAGGCCTGCATGTCATAAGGGATGAATCTTTATCAATTTTTCCTGCCACTGAATGAATTTTGGTTGTTTCAAGCGCTTCATGAATTGTGAAAGGCGGTAAAATCGTCGATAACCGCTTCGCCAGCATTGTTTTCCCCGAACCCGGAGGACCAATCATTATAATATTATGCCCGCCCGCCGCAGCTATTTCCAGTGCTCTTTTAACATTCTCCTGCCCTCTTACATCTGAAAAATCAATATTATAATCACTGATTTTAGAAAAAAAATCATTCTGTGTATCTATAATAGTTGGAGTAAGTTCAATTTCATTATTAAAAAATCCAATAACTTCCTGAATATTCTCAACACCATAAATATCAAGACCATCTACAACAGCGGCTTCCCTTGTATTATATTTTGGCAGAATAACTCCCTTAAATTCATGCTTTTTAGCCTCTAACGCAATTGGCAAAACCCCTTTGATTGGATGCAGGCTTCCGTCTAATGAAAGCTCCCCCATAATAAGGTATTCGCTTATGCCCCGGCTGTTAATCTGCTCTGATGCAGCAAGTATTCCAATGGCAATAGGTAAATCATATGCCGTGCCCTCTTTCCTTATATTAGCCGGGGCCATATTAATAATTATTTTTTTCCCCGGCCATTTATAGCCATTTGTCTTGATTGCTGACTCTATGCGTTGTTTGCTTTCTTTAACAGCATCATCCGGCAGACCAACAAGAAAGAATTTTGTGCCTTGTATTGCATTTACTTCTAAAGTGATAAGCTTTGCATTAATGCCATATACGGCACTGCCATAAGTCTTTACTAACATAGGGAAAAGTAAAACTGTTTATTTTAGCAATCTTCTATTTCTTTCCCGTCGTTCTTCGGCCTCTCGTAACCAGTAACAACCGCAATCTTCAATTTTCTCTTTCCTGAAACAGCTAAAATTTATACTTAACCCGAAGCGTATATTTATGTTTTTTGTGCTTTGAAGCCATATCATCCCGGGAACATTATCACTGATTATGTAAAACTGTACAGGGCTTCTGCCAATAGCCATTCCAAAACCCAGGTTATTAATGCTTCTATTTATGTATGACCAGCTTAAACTCATTGTAAAATAATTGGCGAACCTTGAATTTGCTGAAAGAGTCAGGCCCGACTGAAATTTCTGTTTGTAAATTTTGCTGCTTATAAGAGCTCCAAAATTAATTTTTTCATTCAATTTATATGAAGCTCCTAATAATATTTTAGGTTGAATGATATATATATATGGATTAGTGGTAATATTGGACCCTACTGTAAAAGTATTAAGTATATCTTCCAGGTAATTTTCAGTATCTATCGTGTCACCCAAAGGCCCGTCATAAAAAAAATCACCTTCAACATTATAATTTGTCAAATTAGATCTGTAATAAATAAATCCTAAATCCAGGACACTCCCTGAAATAGTAATTTTATCATCATATTCACTAATAAATCCGGCATCAACAGCAAAACCCCAATTTCTTCTGTTCATAATTAAATCATATGGTGAAGTGTAATAGTCATCTGTAAGGTTAAAAATATCTGAAGGACTTACTTCTACACTGAGAGGAAGGGATGCATTAAGAGTAACATCTGTATTGAATGTAAGATTAAATGTATTTTCTTCAGTATACAAATCCCCTGTGGATTTTCTGGTATTAAAATTGAGTTTCCCAAATAAGAGCTTCCCCCTGATTCCAAATGTATTATTGTCATCATATTTTTTTGATACCCCTATTGCATATTCACGGAGATGATTAAATTGAATTCCTGTTCCTTTTAATGAAATTCTATCATCTTCAAATTGTGTATTCCCTCTCCAGCCTAATGCAAATAAATCTTTAGAGTAGAACAGAATAAATTCGTTTCTTTCACGAATAGAGAAAGTAAAATAATAATTTTTTATTTTATGTCCTATCGCCAGCAGGTTAGTATATAATTCAGAAGAAAAATAATTCCTGTTCCCAAGTTTTTTTACAAGGTTTTCAGTGTCAAGAGAAAAAGTTCCTTCCTCATACTCTTCCAAAAGATGATTTACTGTAAACCCGCTATTTGCTATATTAAGATGAAATGTAGATAATACAGGAAGGCCAATAAACCATCTGCACTCACTTTGTATGGCCGGATTTATGAAATTAGACTGCGGAACAGAATGCATAAAAAACAGGGTATTACTCTGTTGTGACTGGATCTTGCAAATAACGACAAAGAATAATATGAAGATTAATCTGATTGACTTTAACATTAGTCATTAATGAAGTTAAAATTCGGAAACATTGAACTCCAGCTCTATCCTTACACCGATATGAAAATCAATATTATATTCAGAGTAAAATTTAACAATATCAATATCCGACCTAATAGTTCTAACAATGCCATAAACTCTTATAAATCTGATACTGGCAATGTTGTCGATTATATAATCAGAAACAGGACATACTTTAATCTCAGGCGGTCTCTCTTCGGGAATACCATCAATATTTAATTCAGGGGCAGAAATTAATAAAGGCCCTTCAATAAACAAAGAATCAATCTGATTTCCTGCTTCATCTATAAAATAAACCTGTGTCCATGTATCTGTAGGAAAATCATTATCAATAATAAATACTAAAGTAATTGCTTTAATTTTATCAAGATCATCAGCCAGGGTACCGAAATCAAATTCTGTATCTATTGTAGTGTCAAGTAAATATTTAACATTTGCATAGAGTGTATCATTAAATTCTACAAACTCAATAGAATCAGGCAGAGGAGTAAGCAGTGTATCTATTTGTAATGTATCAGATTGAAGAGTATCTAACTGAAATGTATCCAGTGTTTCAAAATAGTCGTTGATAGTATATGATACGTCACCTATTGGCAGGGAATAACTTTGGTTTAAGTCCAAAGAATCTGAAATATTAGTAATATTTTCATCTATGCATGAAATAAATAAAACAGTGAGAATAAGTACCGCTACACAAAATATATGTAATTGATATTTCATACCGAAAATATCTTTAGCAACATCAAAAATATTATATATTTGATTCGATATAATGAATCAAAGCATGTATTATTTTTATATGTATTTCCTGGGTTCTGTCGGAATATTTAGCAAAAGGCGCCCTTAATTCCATATCGCAAAAAGTTGAAAGTTTTCCCCCATCCTTTCCTGTTAATCCTATAACAGAAATATCTTTTGATTTAGCAGTTATTGCCGCATTAATTACATTTTTAGAATTTCCGCTGGTACTAATAGCCAGCAGTACATCTCCTGACTGCCCCACGCCCTCAACAAATCTTGAAAATATATAATCAAATCCGTAATCATTTGCCGAGCAGGTCATATATGAAGGATCTGAAATAGAAATGGCATGTATTGGTTTCCTTTCATCACGAAATAATCCTGTAAGTTCTTCAGCAAAATGCATTGCATCACACATTGAGCCTCCGTTACCACAAGATATAATTTTCTTATTATTTATTATTGCGTTAACCATAATTTTGCCGGCTTCATAAATTTTCTTAAAATTTGAATCATCTGAAATAAATTCATTTAAAATTCTCTTTGATTCATTAAAGTTATCCTTGATTTGTTGCATTTGTCTTATTATTATTTGTATCTGATTTAGCGAAATTATAATCTATTTTCAACTTTAAGTTGAGTTTTTTGATATAGTTGAGTGTTTTACATATATTAACAACGCTAAAATAAATGAAATAATATAATCAATATCCAAACCTTATACAAATTAAAGAAAAAAAGTTTTGTATAATTTTTATTTACAATAAAATAATTATCTACAAATAATAGATAAATTTGTAATACTAAAACTATTTACTATGGGTATGCCTAGATTTTTCAAATTACCTAAACCAAAGTCTTTCAATTACATCCCGGTATTCTATGATGAAAGAGAGGAAAAATTAAAGGAGAGGGTAGAGAAAGCTGCAAATGAGCTGGGTGTAGAACAAAAACCGCAGGAAAAATATAAGCCCGCTCTCGCCAGAGGGACCATGCGAAGCTTTCTGAAAAAATCAAAAAAAACGGATAGATACAGTTCTATCCGGTTAATAATAATTATTGCTATCCTGCTTATTGTTGCATATTATATAATTGTTAATGTATATTCCCGGTAATAAGGTGATAAAACACAATCCAAACAGAAAATATTGTTTTAATTTCAACTTATGCAGATTTTACTATTTTATTAACTGTATTTTTCAACTCAGGTTTAAGAAAGTATTCAATGGCTGATATTATCCAATTGCTTCCTGATTCTGTTGCCAACCAGATAGCTGCTGGCGAAGTTATTCAAAGGCCGGCATCTGTAGTAAAAGAAATGGTTGAAAATTCAGTAGATGCTGGCAGTACTAAAATAAAAATTATTGTAAAAGACGGAGGCAGAAACCTTATCCAGGTGATTGACAATGGTTGTGGTATGTCGGAAACAGATGCAAGGCTTGCTTTTGAGCGGCATGCAACATCAAAAATTAAAAATGCCAGTGATCTATTTGAAATAAGAACCATGGGATTCAGGGGAGAAGCGCTTGCTTCAGTTGCTGCTGTGGCCAAAATAACCTTAAAAACCAGGCAAGCTGAAAATGAAATAGGCACTTTACTCAATATAAGTGGCTCACAAGTTCTTGAGCAGGAACAAACAACCTGCCCGGAAGGATTGAATATAGCTGTTAAAAATCTGTTCTTTAATATCCCTGCAAGAAGAAAATTTTTGAAAAGTAACAGCACTGAATTAAAACATATTATCAATGAATTTCAAAGAGTAGCAATTCCGCATCCTGATATAGAGTTTATGCTTATACATAACAATTCTGAAATTTATAACCTGCCTAAATCAAACCTCAAGCAAAGAATTTTACACATATTTGGAAAGTCAATAAATCAAAATTTAACTTCCTTAAAAATCGATACCAGCCTCGTAAATTTAAAAGGTTTTGTGGGCAAACCGGAAAACGCAAAAAAGACATTTGGAGAACAGTTCTTTTTTATTAATTATCGTTACATGCGCCATCCTTATTTTCACAGGGCAGTAATGAATGCTTATGAAAATATCTTACAGCCTGATTCTTTTCCTTCATACTTTATTTTTCTGGAGGCTGATCCTAAAACTATAGATATTAATATTCATCCTACAAAAACTGAAATCAAATTTGAGGATGAACAGTCAATTTTTCAAATTCTTAAAGCCGCAATAAAAGAGTCATTAGGTAAATTTAATGTAGCTCCGTCAATTGATTTTAATTCCGATGGCGTAATAGAAATCCCATCCTTAAAAAAAGATACGGAAATCACACCTCCTGAAATTCCAATAGATCCAGAGTATAATCCGTTTAAAAATAATAAAGATTCACAATACTACCGGAAAGAAAGGGCTTCAGGATCAGAAAAAGATAAGCTGCAAAACTGGGAAAAGTTATATTCCGGATTTTCAAATACAAATGATCATCCTGATTCTTTTAAATTAACCGGGCAATCGGGACAGAAAACACTGGAATCATCAGTTAAGTTATCAATTGATAATATCTTTCAGCTGAAAGGAAAGTATATACTCACTTCGGTAAAATCGGGATTAATGATAATTGACCAGAAAAGGGCACACGAGCGCATTTTGTTTGAAAATTATATTCAATCGCTTGCAAAAAATGTTCCTATGGCTCAGAAAACATTGTTCCCTGACACTGTTGAAATGGATGCATCAGATCATAATATTCTAATGGAAATATTAGATGATATTTGCGCTATTGGTTTTGATATAAGTGACTTTGGAAATAACACAATTATAATTAACGGTTGCCCTTCCGATATACCTAATCCTAATCCGAAAGAATTAATCGAAATATTAATTGAGAAATACAAGAGCACAGAGGGAGACATAAAAGTCAATGCAAAAGAAAAAATTGCAGGTTCCCTGGCAATGGCTTCGGCAATAAATTATGGCACCCCACTAACCCTTGAAGAAATGCAGGAAATAGTCGATCAACTATTTGCCTGTGAAGAACCAAATTATTCTCCATCCGGTAAAAAGGTAATATCTATTATAACCATCGATGAATTTGAAAATAAGTTGAAATAGGTATAATAACTTTATCTTTATTAATACTGAGTCCTGGCTGCTAAGTAAACGCTATATTTTTTTAACCCGCTTTGTATCTTTACATTCATTTTTCAATTGAATAATTGTCTTTTTCAACTCGGGATGAATAAAATCCGGATTTAGCTCAGCCATCGGAGTTAGTGTAAACATTCGTTCGTGAATTTTCGGATGCGGGATTACCAGCTTGTCAGATTTAATTATTCTATCACCATAAAATAAAATATCTATATCAATTATCCTGGCTGAATATGTTGAACTTCTTTTCTCCCTGCCTAATATTGTTTCTATATTAAATATTTCTTTTAGCAACTCCAAAGGATCCAGCAAAGAATCGATTTTTAATACCTGGTTTAAAAAATACAATCCATGGTTGAATCCCCAGGGCTCAGTTTCATATATTGATGACCTGTCAGTTATTTTACCCGCTTCTTTGGATATCAGCTCTATAGCTTTGTGAAGATTCTTAATCCGATCTCCCAGGTTCCCTCCTGTAAGTAAATATACATCAGCCATAAAAAAGACATTAATGAATGTAACAAATTTAATAAATAGGTTATTTGTAAACATCTATTTACTAAAATTTGATTAATTTTATTCTTTGTCAATATTAAACAGTTCATTCAATAATATTTTCCAGCTAAATAAAAAAACTAGATTATGAAAGACTTTTTAAAGTATCTACTGGCAACAATAATTGGTATAATATTAGCATCGTTAATAATGTTTTTTATATTTCTTGGTACGATAAGTGTATTAATTTCAAGACAAGACAAGCCGGTAGAAATTAGAGATAATTCAATTCTGGTAATAAAACTTGATAATCCTGTTTCAGACAGGAAACCTTTACTTCTTTTTTCTTATGCCAGAACTTTAGGTTTAAATGAAATTCTGTTAAATATTAGTAAAGCCAAAGAGGATAAAAAAATAAAAGGTATTTATCTGGAACCATCAATTATTCCTGCTGGTCTTGCTACAATCGAAGAAATTAGAAATGCAATTCTCGATTTTAAGGAATCCGGGAAATTTGTTATTTGTCACAGTGATTTTTACTCTCAGACTTCATATTATTTAGCTACTGCTGCAGATAAAATTTATATGAATCCGGAAGGATTAATCCCGCTATTAGGATTAAGGGCTCAATTGATATTTTTCAAAGGTACATTGGAAAAATTAGGTATTAAGCCGGAAATTATAAGACACGGGAAATTTAAAAGTGCTGTTGAACCGTTAATGTATGATAAAATGAGCGATGAAAACCGGGAGCAAATAAGTAAATTAATAGGATCAATATGGGATTACATGATTTCAGAAATATCTGCCCGCAGAGGTATTACTGTAGAAAAAATAAATTACCTGGCTGATAATCTGGAAATCTGGGATGCTAAAAGCACCATCGAACATAATCTGATCGACAGTTTAGCGTATAAGGATTATGTTTTGGATAAACTTAAGGAACTCACGGGAACTGATAAGTCAAAAAAACTGAATCTGGTATCATTGTCAAAATATACCAAAGTTCCCGGAGCAAGAAAACATAAAGGTTTGGCAAAGAATAAAATTGCAGTAATTTATGCTTCCGGTACTATTCAATTAGGCGATGAAGGTGAAGGACAAATAAGTTCTGAAAGAATATCAAAAACAATCAGAAAAGCAAGGCTTGATTCAACAATTAAAGCAATAGTATTCAGAGTAAATTCCGGTGGGGGGAGCAATGTTGCATCAGAAGTAATATGGAAGGAACTGAATTTAGCCCGGCAGGTAAAGCCTGTTATTGCCTCATTTGGTGACGTTGCTGCATCAGGCGGATATTATATTTCCGTTCCTGCCGATACAATAGTTGCCAGTAAAAATACAATCACAGGCTCAATTGGTGTATGGGGTGTTTTGTTAAACATGAAAAAGTTTCTTAATGAAAAGTTAGGCATTACAATGGACGTTGAAAAGACCAACCGGTATTCGGATTTTATGTCAGGATATCGCTCACTTTTAGCAAAGGAAAGAGAGGTTATGCAAAATCATGTGGATAACATCTATAATACATTCGTCACCCATGTATCTGACGGCAGGAATATGAATTATGATGAGGTTGATAAAATAGGAGAAGGCAGAGTATGGAGCGGAATTAATGCTAAAGAAATCGGACTTATAGATATTTATGGAGGATTGACTACAGCTATTGACATAGCTGTTGACAAAGCTAATGTTGAAAAATACAGAATTGTAGAACTGCCGAAACTCGAAGATCCGATTCAGCAAATACTAAAAGAGCTTACAGGAAATGTTAGCTCTGTATTTCTAAAAAAGGAATTAGGTAATTCCTATAAACATTATAAGTTAATAAAAGAGGTAGTAAATCTTAATGGAGTGCAGGCAAGAATGCCATTTGAAATTGAAATTTACTAAGCTTCTGATTAATTATTACTTTTTGGCCAACCTCTAATCTTAAATAATTATAAGTATTCTGTTTCTTAAGGACCAAAAAAATAAGTGAATATTAAATTTCTCATGCCTGTTAACAGAAAAAAAATAGCGATAATAACCTACCCTTTATCATTGATATATGGTCTGATTGTTACTCTCAGAAACAAGCTGTTTGATTATAAAATTTTAAAATCAACTGAATTTGATATTCCGGTTATTTCAGTTGGAAATATTACTGTTGGGGGAACCGGCAAAACACCTCACATTGAATATCTTATCAGGCTTCTTAAGAATGAATTTATCATCGCTACACTTAGCAGGGGTTATAAACGAAAAACACGAAATTTTATTCTGGCTGAGAAAAAATCTTCTGTAGAAGATATCGGAGATGAATCAAAACAATTAAAACAAAAATTTCCTGATATTCATGTGGCGGTCGATCGCAAAAGAGTTAACGGCATATATAAATTACTGGGAAAAGAAAAACATTTACAGGCAATATTACTGGATGATGCATACCAACACAGATATGTGACACCCGGACTTTCAATTTTGCTTATTGACTATAACCAACCCTTATTTTGCGACTATTTATTGCCATATGGTAACCTGCGTGAGAAAAAACATGAGATTAGAAGGGCAGATATTGTAATTATTACTAAAGCTCCCAAAAATCTAAAACCCGTTGAACGGAAAATATTAATAAAGGAATTAAAAATATTGCCTTACCAGTTTCTGTACTTTACAACATATGAGTATAAAAATCCTGTTCCCGTATTTAATAATAGTTGTGAAAAATTGGATTTTCAATATATAAAACAAAATAATTCATCATTACTGTTAGTAACCGGAATTGCTCAATCAAAACCATTAATTAAATTTTTAAATAATTACTCAAATAATATTGAAGAGATTAAGTTTCCTGATCATCACAATTATAATGCCGCTGATTTGAAAAGAATTAAATCCGGTTTCGATAAAATGAAAGCAAAGACTAAATATATTTTCACAACTGAGAAAGACCTGGTAAGAATTAAGGAATTAAAAATACCTGATATTAATATAAAGTCGGCTTTCTATTATATTCCTATTGAAGTAAAATTTCTTTATGAGGATACTAATAAATTCAATAAGAATATTATTAGTTATGTTAATGAAAACAAGAAAATTAATAAATTACATAAATAGTAATTCTGATATATCCATAACTGAAAAATAAATTTCGTCCATGTTCTTTACGGTTGCAAAAAAAGGTAAAAATGCATTCTGGAGATATATTATCTCTGTAATCCTGATAATAGCAGTAAGCTTATTGGGACAAATACCCCTCGCAATATTAATTGTTACCAGAATGACCAGCCTGTCAGATATGGATAAATTCCAGGAGAATCTTGACTTCAGTGAATTTGG
>CBFCXR010000074.1:0-10575 GCA_965602045.1 uncultured Bacteroidales bacterium
CACAAAGCACATGCATTATCGTTGTATTTTGCGAAAACCGGCAGCATTAAAGATCTGAAGGCCAGTCTGAATACTCATGACCTTGCTGTTCAGCTTATTGATAAAATAAGAATGGGCTATCAAACGCAGGAAAGCAAACTGTTTTTATCTGAAAATGAAAAAACCACTTATACAGATGCCATTCATACTGCATACAGGCTCTGGCAAATCTCCAAAGACGATACGTATATGCACAAGGCATTTGAATATGCAGAAAGAAGTAAAGCAGCAATACTTCTGGCTGCAATCAGGAACACAGAGGCAAAAAGCTTTGGCAATATGCCTGATTCATTATTGCAGAAAGAAAATGATCTGATGAGAGATATAGCACTTTATAAAGAACTTATTTATGAAGAAAAAAGAAATGATAAAACTGACGATAAAAAACTAAAAAACCGGGAAAAGAAACTCTTTGATATGTCGAACGAATATGATAATCTTATCACTTTTTTCGAAGACAGCTTCCCAAAATATTATTCACTTAAATACAACAACCGGGTAATTGATATCAGGTCTCTTCAGCATTCTCTTAAAAGTACCCAGACAATTATTGAATATTCACTTTCAGATACATCTTTATTTATTTTCCTTGTGGAAAAAAGCAAAATGAATGTTATTTATAAATCAATTGATTCGACTTTCCATAAGTCATTAAGTTCTACTATAAATACACTGCATAACTATGACTGCTCAAAAACATCTGTTGAAGGTTTGATGGACTACGTTAACAATTCATATTATTTGTATAACTGCCTGGTTAAACCGGTTGAAACCTCTACTGAAAATAAAAGACTTATTATTGTGCCTGATGAACTTTTGTCTTTTCTGCCCTTTGAAGCATTAATAAGTAACAAGGACATAAATGGCAGAATTAGTTATAAAAACTTAAATTATTTATTATATAAATATATTGTTTCATATGCAATATCATCAACACTTTACTTCAGGGAAACACCCGTTAAACACGTTGAAATAATAAGAAGATTATCGGCATTTGCACCAGTATATGACAGTCCTATTAATACTGCGGAAATACTTTTAAGGACAAGGCAATATTACAGGGATAAACTATACCCCATACCAGGAGTTAAAGATGAAGTATATAGTATAAGCAAAATTATAGCAAGCGATATTTTTGAAGGAGTCAGTGCTACGGAAAGAATATTTAAGGATACTGCCAGATACTATGACCTGCTTCACCTGTCGATGCATACAATTATTAATAACAGTAATCCCATGTTCTCAAAGCTGGCCTTTACAGAAGTAAGTGACAGTACAGAAGATGGATTACTGAATACGCACGAAATATACAACATGAATATTAATGCAAGACTGGCTGTTTTAAGTTCATGCAGCAGCGGCGAAGGAATTCTTAGAAAAGGTGAAGGGGTAATGAGCCTTGCAAGAGCATTTATGTACGCCGGTTGCCCAAGTATCGTTATGACCTTATGGGTTGTTGAAGATAAATCGAGTATCAGGCTGATGACAGAATTTTACAAAGAAATAGCCAGAGGAACATCAAAAGATGAAGCTCTGAGAAAATCCAAACTTAAATTTATTGAAGAAGAAAATCTTACCAGGGCACATCCCTTCTACTGGGCAACTTATATTTGTGTCGGCACTTCGGAGCCACTTTTCTATCCGGCAGGAAGAGTCATATTAATTTTTGGTATGATAATCATAGCTGTAACAGCTTTGATTTTAATAAAAAGATTCTTAAAATCCCGCAAAATAATATCAGTAAACGTTTAGTCGCCCTCGATAATGAGCATCATAAATAGTATCAGCCAGCATAAAAAAGATAAGTCAGGAATATTCAGCTATTAATAGTTTTAAACCGGCAATTCGTCAAAATTGAAGTTAAATTAAAAACTAACTGAAAATTACTTTCGTATACACCTATGATAAACGCACATCAAAATGCATAAATTACAGAAAACAGGATTTTATAAAGACCGCATCAGAAAACAATCCTGCTTAGCTATAACTTCAACTTTCCATTGAAACTTACAAATAAAAACACAACTTACTACTAAATCAACTTTGTGAAAAGTATTATATTTATTGTACAATCTAACAGGAGACCTGATGAATTATTTGTTTAACATAAACAAGCAACTATTACTAATTATATTTTTTTATATAACATGCTCCGTAAATTGTAATTCTCAGGAAGTAATTGCCACATCTTCCGGTTATTCTGAAACTTCTTCCTTATCAATAAGCTGGACAATTGGTGAAAATTTTACTGAAACATTTTCAAACGGTGAAATTATGCTCACACAGGGATTTAACCAGGGTAATATTATTATAACTGATATTTCAGAAGTCCTGTTACCTGAATTTACCATAACTGCCTATCCTAATCCTGCGAATGAGTTTATTAACATAAAAATCGAATCAAAAAATACAGAATATTTTACAGCAGAGATATATAATTTATCCGGCACAAGACTAATCTCGGAATTAATGAATTCTGACAATACCTGTATCGATATACAAAGTCTGCCGGAATCAAATTATATTCTAAGAATATCTGATAGCCATCAGAGAATTAAATCATTTAAGATTATTAAAACTGATTAAAAATAATAGAAGGAAGAAATTATAAAAATGAAAACAAATATCTTAATATTATCAGTCCTGTTAAATTTATTTATTATATCGTTAGTTTTTTCACAGGCACCGGAAGGAATAAAATACCAGGCTGTTGCACGCAACGCAGAGGGGATCGTTCTGGCCGATAAAGAAGTTTTATTTGATATCAGCATTATTCAGGGTTCTGTAGAAGGTGTTAATGTATATAGTGAGTCACATACAAGAACAACAAATAAATTTGGAATAGTTACTCTCACTATAGGTAAGGGTGAAACAAGTGATGATTTTTCAAAGATTGACTGGAAGCAAAGTCCTTACTTCGTGAATATTAAAGTTGACGGCTTAGATATAGGTACAAGCCAGTTATTAAGTGTGCCCTATGCCTTATATGCAACTGAAGCCGGGAATGTATTTAACGGTGATTATAACAATCTTACTAATAAACCTGACTTATCAGTATATATTACAAAAGAATCTGACCCGGATTTTAATTCTTCGGTTGCCCATGGTATAACTTCATCCGATACTGCAAAATGGAATCAGGCTTATAATTCGATTGATAGCAGTTTGTCTAATACTATGCAGCCGGTACCAATAAAATTTCAGGGGGATATTTTATATGTGCACCCATTCATACTTAAATCCAGTGAATGGGGGCCCAATAATATGTTAATCGCAGGCACCTCAGATACTGATGGCAGGTTAAATACTGAAATAATTGTAAAAATTTTAGTTGATAGTGCTGTTCCTGCTAAAACATGTTATGATCTTGTTGACTTTGGCTACGATGACTGGTATTTACCTTCAAGATATGAGATTGATGCAATATATAAACAATCATATTTGTTGAAATATATTGATTATTCATCACAATATTGGAGTTCTACAGAGATGGATAAAGATATGGCATGGCAATTGAATTTTTATAATGGAACTCAATCGGGTGATTATAAGAAAAGGGTAAACACATTTATTTGCATAAGAAGAGATAAATAGTTACCGGGAATTTAAAAAACTTAATTTATCACATATTAATTAATGTTCTTCTCCTTCCTTTGACAGACGGTTAAATTCAGGATCATTTTTAATGGATTTCATTAAAAACTCCTTACAATTAAATTTTTTCTTTTTGATAAAACCTACACTGCTGTATCCTAACAGCTTTGCAATTTCTGCATAAGATACTTTATCAAAAAAAAGCTGCAGCAACTTCTTACATTCTTCACTTAATCTTTGAAAATGTTTTTGATATAATTTATATTCCAGACTTTCTTCAATCATTTCATTAGTTGAAGAACTGAAAATAATAAACTCCGAGATTTCATTAATTTTATTTAAGTGAACTCTTTGGTTACGAAGATTATTGAGCCAGATAGTCCGGCATATCGAATACAAAAATGTCTCAAACGAGCATTTTAGTTCAAAATTTTCATTTTGCGAATATCTGAAAATAGCAATTACTGCTTCCTGGAAAACATCTTTAGCATCATCAGTGGTACCATTATTATTTAATACGAATGATCTTACTAATGATAAATACTTTTTATACAGGAAATTTAAGGTTTTGCTGTCCTTGTTTTTGATGCCATCAATAAGATCTTTAGCCCTGTTTTTAGCCACTGGAGTAGGATATATTATATTTCAAATATACCATAAATTTATGTTTTTCCATATTACCTCCTGATTTTGTTATATAAAAAGGGAGTAACTAAAGTATTACTTCATGATAATATAATTGTAAAAAGTTGAAAGTCAGAAAACAATTAGTTTTTACTCGTAAAAATAATTCTATTTATATATTTTTATAAGTGACTTTTCAAAAAAGAATCATAAATCTGAATTAACAGGTCAATAGTGATTTCCGTTGAATAAGTTTAAGTTAAATTTTGATTTGTTTTTAGTATTTAATTTATTATCTTTAGTAAAATACATTATAATCGTTAATAGCCTTAAAACAAAGGGAATTGGTCAATAGTGAAAATATATTTGATAAGATCAAAGATATGTTTGGCGAAGTTCAGGATAGTCTGAATATTCTTGAAGAGCAGATTGATGTTGATATTCAGATGCAGTATTATGAGTATTCAAAAAATCATAGCAACAATTTTAATCCTGAGGAAGTTATTAAAAATAAAGAAGATATTTTTCACAGCAATATTTCTATTGAAGATAAGAAGCGTATGCTTGTTGAATTAGCCTCAATTGACAATATTGAAGCTTTCAGAACAATAGAACGATATTTGAAAAACGCGAATCATAATTTACTTGATTGGGCAAGGCTGGCGCTTCAGGAGAGCAAATTACTTATTGAAAGTAACCTTTTGGATAGAAACCAGGTACTTATTTCTACGGGACTTGGAGGTAAAGGATTAAAATTAAGATATTTTGTAGTAATTTTTTCAAAAACAGAAGAATCCTTTTCTGAGTTTCAAAAAAAGATTATAAACTCAGAATTAAGCTTCCTGTTGAAAAAGCATGATGCAGAAATTGAAAATATTAATTTCGAAAAGGATTTATTTACATTATTATCTGTGATTCCACTTAATGTTCCGATACAAGATATTTTTAACAGTTTTATTAGTGATTGCAATCAATTTGGAAATTTCCTGAACAAAGAGTATCTAATAACTAATGTTAAAATCTTAACAATTAATGAAATAAGGGAATTCCTTGCTGAAAACCTGGAGCATTTCAGAAGTATTAATTAACAGATAAAAAAGAATATCCGATAAGAATAACAGATAATATTATTAATTATGAAAAACGGATAAAAGATATTATCCGTTTTTTATTCTTTTTCCTTTGATTGGTCCTTATCAGATTCAACACTTTCCAGATCTTCGAATTCTACATCGGTGTAGTTTTCTGTAATATTTCCCTGTGGTTCTTCCAGATTTTCTACAGGTTCAGGTTTTTCAGATTTAATAAATTCTACAGCTTCTGACAGCCCTACCGAAAACTTATCAAAGTCTTCTTTGTACAAGAAAATCTTGTGCTTTTCAAAGTAGAAACGGCCATCTCTGTGATAACGCTTCTTACTTTCTGTGATTGTTAAATAATAGTCATTCCTTCTGGTAGCTTTAACATCGAAGAAATAAGTCCGTTTGCCTGCTCTAACGGCTCTGGAGAAAATTTCCTGGCGTTCAGTTCTCTCAGTGCCTTCCTGTTTATCAGTTTCTTCTTCCATCATATATTTAGGTTTTAGTACAAATTAATTCCTAACTCAAAAATAAATATTTTTTTTAATATATAGATATATATATTCTTTATAATCAATAAAATTGTAAAATACATTAATTTAGATTGATAATTACAAAAATTACACTTACTTTGTAAAGTATTAAATATCTTACTTTTATAACTACTAAGGTTCTTTAAAATTATGATAAGCCGAAGGATATTAAGAATCAAAATATTACAGATAATATACGCTTATTATAAATCTCCCGGATCTCCGATTAATAAGACTGAAAAGGAATTATTCTTCAGTATTCAAAAATCTTATGATTTATACCATTATTTGCTCAGACTTATAGTTACTATTGCTGATTATGCTGAGTCACGCATTGAGATAGGAAGAAATAAAAAGATACCGGCTTACGAAGATTTAAATCCAAACACAAAATTTATTGAAAACAAAGTAATTGATCATATAAGAAATAACAAACAACTTTGCAAATACCTGACTACCAATAAACTGAACTGGGTTAACTATCCGGAATTAATTAAGGGCCTGTTTGACAAGATTAAAAATTCCAGGCACTACAAAGACTACATGAATGATCATAACAATTCTTACCAGGATGATAAGAAGTTAATTATAGATATATACATGGCAGATATTGTTAATTATGAAAATCTTTATCAGAACCTGGAAGAGCAAAGTATTTTTTGGAACGACGAGGTAGAATTTATCATAAGCATAATTATTAAAACTATAAAGAGTTTTAGCGAAGATATGGGTGAATTAGCCGAATTATTGCCTCTCTATAAAAACAAGGAGGATATAGATTTTGTAAAAAGGCTTTTCAGAAAAACTATTATTAATAACGAAAACTATCGGAAGCTGATAAAAGAATACGCAGAGAACTGGGAAATCGAACGAATTGCATTTATTGATATACTTATTCTGCAAATGGCCATTACAGAGGTTATTGAATTTTCTTCCATCCCTACAAAAGTCACATTTAATGAATATCTTGAAATTGCAAAGTTTTACAGCACAAGTAAAAGCAGCAAGTTCATTAATGGCATATTGGATAAAATTATAACCCATTTGAAAGAAATCAATAAAATCACAAAGACCGGCAGAGGATTAATAGGCGAGAATTAGTAAATTATTTTAATTAAACTTTGTCTTTTAATAACTCTAATTGTCTTGTGGTTCTGATAAATTTATTATTACTTTGCAGCCTGTTTTTAAATCGTATTCAGCATTAATAACATAAAATAAGGAAAGTATTAATTATTAAAATCAGTAATATGACTAATTTAATGGATATTATTTTACTGGCACCAACAAAAGAAGGTCAAAGTCCGATGACTTCGTTATTACCACTATTATTAATTATTGTTGTTTTTTATTTATTCATGATCAGACCTCAGGTTAGAAAACAAAAAGACCTTAAGAACTTCAGAGAATCTCTTAGAAAAGGAGATAAGATTATTACTACCGGAGGTATATTTGGAAAAATAAATAATATATCTGACAATATTATTACTGTTGATGCCGGCAATAATGTGATATTTAAAGTTGACAAAAGTGCAGTATTGAAAGATCCCACTGATCTTCCTACTCAAAAGTAGTTTGTTATATTGTATAATCTTGAGTTTAAGGCATATCTTAATATCACTTTAAACTCCTTATAGTTGTGAATACCAGGAGAAAATATATAAGAAATCTACTCGTTTTTCTGGAACAGATGCCAGATAAATTTGCAATCTTCAAAGAAAAATATCAGCAGAAAATAGTTATTTTTTTCTTTTTTGTACTAATTGCAATAATATTCTGGTTAATCAGATCATTAAATTTTGAATATGAGGCTGATATTCTATACCCGGTTATGTATGATGACTTTCCGGAAAATAAAGTATTGGTTAATAAGCTGCCTGACAGACTGAAACTTAAGGTCAAGGCAGTTGGTTTTACAATTCTGGGACGTAAGTACAATTACTTTCTCAAACCTCTGAAATTTAAAGTAAAATCATATGCCTTAAATACTTTTGGTACAAACTCATCATATATCTTAACAAAAACAGCCAGAGATGCACTTTCAAATGAACTTGAGAATATAAAAATATTAGATATCTCACCTGATACACTGTTTTTTCATTTCAACGATATGATTACCAAGAAGGCAGAAGTCAGGTTTAATATAATAGATTATCCCAATATATTTGAAAAACAATATATGCTAAACGGTGAAATATCATCTTTTCCTGACAGTATAATCATTTCTGGTCCATCTAATATTATCGATACGCTGGAATTTGTTTCTACTGAACCAATTACCCTGATAAATTTAAACGATACGGTTAAAAAATCCTATTTGCTTGAAAAGATTGATCAGGTGACTTTTTCCAGAAAAAAAATAAAATTTTTAATCCCGGTTGATAAATTCACTGAACTAAGTTACTTAATCCCTATTCAACACATGAATGTTCCTGATACATTAGTTCTTAAGACTTTCCCAAATTCCATTAGAATAACTTACAGGATCACACTTAGTTTTTTTAATAAAGTAAGGCCTGAAATATTTCAACCATTTGTAGACTATAATCAACTTGAATCTGCATTAAATTCAAAACTCAAGGTATTTCTAAATGAAGTACCTGAATTTATTCATTCTGCAACATTATATCCTTCATCTGTAGAATTTTTAATTGAAAAGCAATGATAACGGCAGGCATTACAGGAGGTATCGCAAGCGGGAAATCTGTTGTTTGTGAAGTATTTAAATTATTAGGTGTTCCGATATATAATGCAGATACTGCAGCAAAAGTTCTTGCTAACACTGACAGAGAGATTAAAAATGACCTCATTAAATTATTCGGAGATGATATTTATGAAGGTAATAATTTAAACCGCAAAAAATTATCAGAAATTATTTTTAATAATAAAACAGCTCTTGAAAACACAAATAAGATCATTCATCCCAGGGTAATAAATGATTTTCTAAGGTGGGCAGAAGAACATAAAGATCATAAATACATACTCATGGAGGCGGCTATACTATACGAAAGTGGTACATATAAAATGCTGAATAAAGTGATAACCGTAACTGCTCCAAAACAATTAAGAATATCAAGAGCTTTAAGCAGAGAAAACTTTACTAAGCAAATAATAGAAAATATTCAAAAGAATCAGATATTAGATGAGGAAAAGGTAAAACGATCACATTATGTTATACTAAATGATAACAAAACATTAATTTTACCTCAAATATTAAGAATTCATCAACAGCTTCTTAATATAAACAGAGCCTGAAAATATCGGATAATATATATTTAACTAAATGGCAAAATTCGGAAAATGGATTGGAGCGGGACTGGGATGGACTTTTGGTGGGCCCTTAGGTGCTATCCTTGGTTTTGCTTTCGGATCATTTATAGATGCTGCAGAACTTAAAGTAATTTCCGGTGATAAGAAATCAACAACAGGTGATTTTGTCGGCAGTCTCCTGGTGCTAATCGCAGCAGTTATGAAAGCAGACGGTAAGGTTTTGCGTTCAGAATTAGATTATGTTAAAAAATACTTCGATCAGGTGTTCGGATCAGAATCTGCTGCAGAGGCGTTAAAGATGCTTAAAGACATCTTAAAACAGAGTATCCCTGTAAAGGATGTCAGCCTTCAAATAAAGCAAAGAATGGATTATGCATCCAGACTTCAGCTACTACATTTATTATTTGGTATAGCAGCTGCTGACGGACAAATTGATCCGGGAGAACTTGCCCTAATTGAGCAAATCTCATATTTTTTAGGAATAAGCTCCACCGATTCGGGATCTATAAAAAATATGTTTATTAAATCAACAGATTCCGCTTATAAAATTCTTGGAGTTGACAGAAACATTACAAATGAAGAGTTGAAAAAAGCATACAGGCAAATGGCAATCAAATATCATCCTGATAAAGTAAATTATCTGGGCGAAGATATCAGGAAAAAGGCTAAGGAAAAATTTCAGAAAATAAATGAAGCCTATGAAAATATAAAAAAGGAAAGGGGAATGAATTAAAAGGTTTATTTAACATTTTAATACTTAAATCCGATACTATTATTATATAATAACATTTAACTTTAACCGTTTGAATACATCTGTTTTGTAATTAATATTAAATTTACATTCAAATCTCAATAATTATTATGCTATGGACTTAAAAGATATTATCGCAATTTCCGGACAAAGTGGATTATTTAAGTTTATTTCTGAGGGCAGACAAGGTATTATTGTCGAGTCATTTTCCGATAAGAAAAGAACTTGTGTATATTCAACACAAAAGATAAATTCTCTTGCAGATGTTGCTATTTATACTGATGACAAGGAAATACCATTAGCTGATGTATTCAAAAATATCTATGAAAAAGAAACAGGAGGTGAAGCGATAAGCCATAAATCGTCTGCTGAAGAACTGAAAAACTATATGGCAGAGATTCTGCCTGATTATGACAGGGAAAGGGTATATGTCTCTGACATAAAAAAAGTATTAAACTGGTATAATACTCTTCTCAAATTAAAACTGCTGAAATTTGATGAAGAGAAAGAAAAGAAAAAAGACGAAAAAGCTGAAAATAAAGAAGGGCAAAAGGCCGAAGCTAAAGAAGATGTTTCGAAACTAAAGAAAGCCACAGGATATAAGAAACCAGAAAGTAAAGCTATAATTCAGACGAAAAAAAAGATAGAACATAAAGGAAAGAAGACACAAAAAGTCTGAAATCAT
>CBFCXR010000075.1:0-10466 GCA_965602045.1 uncultured Bacteroidales bacterium
TTCACTTGCGCAATGCTCGAGGGCCTTCGCTACGAGTCTTCACAAAGATTTATTCTCCAAATTTTTTGAAGGCCGGGATCAAATATTAATAGTTTTGCATTGGGCAGAAAATGCGTTACTCTATTTGCAATTCTTTAACGCCAGTTCAATCCTGTTCAATCCTTCTTCAATTTCTTTTGAATCCAGGGCATAGCTTAATCTTATCCTGTCAGTTGATCCAAACCAGTCGCCTAAGTAAGTAATTACGTTGTATTTTGAATAAAGATCCCATACAAGTTTTGCCGGATTATTCAATTTTGGGAAGACATAAAATGCGCCTTCAGGTTTCCACAAATTAAATCCGATATCACGCAGTCCTTTATATATGAGGTCTCTCCTACTACGCCAGATATTTTGCTGATTAAGTATATATTCTTTTGGTGCTTTTGTTGCTTTTAACGCCATATCCTGCGCTATCAAACTGGTATTCATTGAGGTGTGTGTTTTTATTTCAATAGCATCATTTACAATCTGCTGATCACTGCTCCATAAATACCCAACACGAACACCGCACATAGCATATGTTTTAGAAAAGGAGTTTATAGTAATAACATGATTACCCTGAATATGATAGTTTTCCCTTTCGTATATTAAATCTTTATAAACTTCATCAGATATGATATAGATTTTCCTGTCCCTGGTTATATTTTCTATTTCTTTAAGTGTTTCAATCTCTTCTATCCTTCCTGTTGGATTAGAGGGTGAATTTATAAGTACTACCTTACAATCCTTAACTTTCTTATTAAAGTCATCCATGTCTAT
This sequence comes from uncultured Bacteroidales bacterium, assembly GCA_965602045.1. GTDB lineage: Bacteria > Bacteroidota > Bacteroidia > Bacteroidales > UBA10428. Next base: position 802 of record CBFCXR010000075.1, read on the forward strand.
TCTACCATCAATCAAATCAGTATAAACCGGTTCCATACCGGCATATATAGCAATTTTGGGGTACGAGTAATAATAGGGTCTCGGTAATAAAACCTTGCCCCCTCCCATTGCCCTTAAAATTAAATCCAACGCCTCAGAAGCACCATTAGTAATTATAAAATTATCCGCTGTTGAATCAGGATATTCTTCTGTAAGAGCGTTTCTCAATTCAAGTTCTCCCTGTATTAAACCATATCGAAAATCATACCTGATATTTATATCCTCAACTACTTCCTTTGGCGGAGGGAGATCCGGTTGTCCGGAGCCAAAGCTTATTATGTCTTTTCCCTGTTTCCCAATAAAAATAGAAGGACTGCTTAAATTATTACTTATACTCATTTGTCTTTATACCTTTCAATAAAAGTTAGAAGAATTTAATCTGATGTCTCAATAGAAACCAGGAGTGCAAAACTAACATGTATTTCAAGGACCTCCAAATTTGAATTGCCCTTTTTTATGACGTTTATAAAAAATTTATCTTAATATCAGGATTAAAATAAAAAAGCTATCAAAATTGATTGATAGCCTCGTGGTTTTAAAAATTCTTTAATACTAACTACAGAAGAAAATACAGTGATTTATTCTAAAAAATATGAAATCTTGTATTGTTGTTAACCCTCAGGCGATTTGGATTTCTTAAATAATCAGTAAGAAGCCCTCTAAATTTATTAAACCTGGTTCTAATTCCCTTCTTGTTTTTTTTAGACCATTTTAACATTAACCTAAGTCGATTAAAATCAGACCCTCTATTATGGTTTTGTAAAGTCCTGCTGTAAGTAATCATTTCTAATAAATTATAATATAACTTTATAATTAAACGTTTAAATCAATAAATTGTTTAAAAAACATATGCTTTTTTTAAAAATACCGTAACAAATCTTTCTAAAATTCAATTATTAAACCAAAATAGTTGAATGATGAATATGATTTGATGTCGGGCATTTCAAGTTTTCAACAGATTAATGAAAACTATTAACATACGGCCTTTTCATAAGCAGGAAATACAAAGATCCCTATAAGTTAATCCACAGTATGTATATAAATTCCAGTAAATAATTTTGGATTCTGTTAATGGAAAGAGTAATAAATGAAAATTTAAAACTCAACTATTTCAAATTCTATATCAACATTTTCCTTAAATTCTTCTCCAAGGTCATACATATCTTCATCATCTTCTTCATAATACCAGATTACTTTAACCTTATTGCCGGTTTCCTGGACCTGTTCGAGCCGCATTAATATATCCTGTATAAGCTTTGAGGTAGCTGTATTAAAATAAATGTATTTAAACACAAATTCCGTACTTTCATTTGGGACCAGTTTATAATCATCAAGCCAATCAATTACGGGTTGATAAAACGTAACTACATCTTCAGGTAAAGAACGGCCTGAAATTTCAAATATATTGTTATCTGGGTCAAAAAATACTTTAGGTGTATCCGTAGTACCTCTAATATCTAAGGGTTCCATGTTTATTTTCTTTCAGATTAAATAATATTGCAATAAATTACAAACTATCAATTTATTAATCTTTATTTTCTAATAGACTAAAATACATCAATTTTAAATATTTTGTAGTTATATTTTTAAAAAATAATGAACATCTTCGTCAAACATTGTATAATTTTTTATGTTTACAGTAAACTTCTATAGTATTAATGTACTTAATTATATAATTTAAACATTTTAAAGATGAGCTATATCCCATATTCTATGAGTTAGCATTTGATAATCATTGTTCCGCAACTTAAACACTTTCCATCCTTGTCTATACCTGTTTTCTCAATAAAATAACCTGCTCTTCTTATAACAGTTATATTACACTTATTGCATTTTGTATCCTGGTAATCTTTAATATTAATATTTCCTACAAAAACATAATTCAATTTATCCGAAGCAATATTATAAAGTCTTTCAATAATACCCTGACCGGTAGATTTAATATTCATTTGATAAGTAGGATGATATCTGGATAAATGCAAAACAGTATCTTTTCCAAGTTCGTCAGCAATCCATGTCACCATTTCTGTAAATTCTTTCTCATTATCATTTAGTGTAGGTAAAACCAGATTTGTAATTTCAAGATGCTTCCCGCTTTTAGAAATTCTTTTTAGAGTATTTTTCACAGGTTCAAGGCTGGCCGAAGAAATTTCTTTATAGAACTTGTCATTAAATGATTTTAGATCTATGTTAAAAGCATCAACATATTTCAATAATTCCATTAAGGGCTTTTCATTAATATATCCGTTTGATACTACTACATTTTTTAGTCCCTCAGCCTGCATTAACTTTGCTGTTTCCAGCATAAATTCATACCACACAGTGGGTTCATTGTATGTATATGCAACACCGATGTTATTTCTCCTTGACCTTGTGAGTCTAAATATATCTTTTGGCTTATAAATGTTATTTGCCGGGAATTCTTCTGCTGATGTCTGGGATATCTGCCAATTCTGACAACACTTGCATTTCATATTACATCCGATACTACCTAACGACAAAATTATTGAACCCGGGTAAAAATGATATAATGGTTTTTTTTCAATAGGATCAAAATTAATAGCTGAAAGTCTGCCATAATTTTCGCTAACTAGCTTACCCTTAATATTTCTCCGTACATTACAAATACCTGTACTCCCATCCTTTATAATACAATTATGGGGACATAAGCTACAATTGACTTTCTTATCCAGCGTTTTATAAAATAATGCTTCAACATTATTCATAATTTGTTTATTTATAAGTTATATATTTATCAAATAAGCGCAGACAGATAAAATTACATAAAATATAAAGTGCTGCAATAATAATAGTAAAAGAATATCACAACATAAATTAACTGTTGATAGTAATATGTATTTAGAATTACAATTTTATTAAATTTGTTAAAATTCAAAAAGTTATATTATAAATGAGTTCCAACCTAAAAATCTCCGGCAGTCAGATAGAAGAAATTAAAAATAAAAATGGATTTATAATTGATATGGATGGTGTTCTTTATCATGGTAATACTCTGTTACCTGGTGTAAAGGAATTTGTCCGCTGGTTAACAGATTCCGGAAAGAAATTTGTTTTTCTTACAAATTCAAGTGAAAGAACACCAAAAGAGTTACAGGAAAAACTCAGCAGGCTGGGTGTTGCAGTTAATAAGGATGTTTTCTATACCAGTGCACTGGCTACTGCAATGTTTCTTAACAGTCAGCAACCTAAAGGAAGTGCATATATTATTGGTGAAGCCGGGCTTATTAATGCACTTTATAATATTGGCTATACAATGAATAATGTGGATCCTGATTATGTTGTTATGGGGGAAACCCGTTCTTATAGTTATGAAAGAATTGAACAGGCGGTAAACCTTGTAATAAAAGGAGCAAAGCTTATTGGCACAAATCCTGATTTAACCGGCCCAATAGAAGGCGGTATTGCTCCGTCAACAAAATCACTTATATCTCCTATTGAATTGGCTACAGGTAAAAGTGCTTATTTTGTAGGTAAGCCCAATCCTCTGATGATGAGAATGGCATTGAAAAAAATAAGGTGTAACAGGGAAGAATCGCTGATAATAGGTGACAGGATGGATACAGATATTATAGCCGGAATTGAGTCAGAAATAGATACTGTTCTGGTATTAAGTGGAATCACCAGCATGGAAACTATTAATAATTTTCCATATAAACCAAAATATATTCTCAGCGGAGTTATTGACATAAAAGTTAAATAATTTGATGAAAGAGGAAGACTTAATAAAAGCAAAGAAAGAAGTCGCCTATTTTATGAAGCGACTATATAAAAAAAATCTAACAACGACTTCCGGAGGTAATATAAGCTTCAGGTTTAACAATAACACAATTCTGGTAACACCTTCAGAACTGGATAAAGCAAGGATAAAAGGCAAGCAGATTGGAGCTATTTCTATGGAGGGTAATAGTTTAGTCCCTGATATGAAACTCAGTATTGAAACAGCTATGCATCTGGAGATATATAAGAAAAGACCTGATATAAAAGCAATTATTCATGCACATCCCCCGATTTCATCCAGTTTTACTGCAATGAATAAAAAAATTAACTGCTCTTTAATAGCCGAAGCCTACTTTATTTTGGGATCACCACAAGTTGCCCCATATGCACTTATGGGAACAAAATTACTTGCTGATATTGTTGCAGAAAAAGCCATACACACTGATACTATATTAATGCTTAACCATGGAATAATATGCCTTGGTGAATCATTACTAAGAGCTTTTAATAAGATGGAAGTTCTGGAAGCTGCTGCAAAAATGACTTTAATAACAGAACTAATGAAAGATGCCAGACAATTGACTCCTGAACAATTGAAAGAATTAGATAATTTAACTCAATAAATTCAAGCCTATGGATTATGTAAAATTAGGCAGCACTGATATTGCAGTCTCTGCAATTACTTTTGGTGCATGGGTTACAGGTGGTCTGTTCTGGGGTGGTGCAGATAAAAAACAGTCTGTAAAAGCAATACAAAAGGCAATTGACTATGGAATAACATCTATTGACACTGCTCCGGTTTATGGTTTCGGAGAAAGTGAAAATATAGTTGGTGAAGCAATAAGAGGTAATCGTAGTAAGGTACAGATCTTAACCAAATACGGACTTAGATGGGATTCAACCAGGGGTAAATTCTTTTTTGATATAACTGATCATAAGGGAAATAGTCATGCAATTTACAGATATGCCGGAAAAGAGAGTATTTTGCATGAATGCGAGCAAAGTTTAAAAAAGCTCGGAACAGACTATATTGATCTATACCAGATTCACTGGCCGGATACTACAACTCCGGTTGAAGAAACTATGGAAGCTGTTGACAAACTGATAAATGACGGTAAGGTAAGAGCTGCAGGAGTTTGCAACTATTCAGCAAAGCAGTTAATTGATGCCGGAGCAGCAATCGTTCTTAATTCCAACCAGGTGCCATACAGCATGGTAAATAGAGAGATAGAACGAGATGTTGTTCCCTATTGTATTGAAAATAAATTAAGTATTCTTGCATACAGCCCTTTGCAAAGGGGTTTACTTACCGGCAAGATTACCCCGGAATATAAATTTAATCCCGGAGATCACAGGGCGGAAAACCCATATTTTACCGAAAAGAACCTGAGAAAAATAAATACATTTCTTGAAACTATAAAACCGTTAGCCATAGATAGAAATATATCTCTGGCCCAGTTAGTAATTAACTGGACTATGCAGCAGCCAGGCATAACTTCAGTTTTAGTCGGATTAAGAAACCCGGAACAGGTAGATGAGAACATAAAAGCAGCTGAATTTAAGCTAAATAATGAAGAACTGGATATTATCTCCCGAGAATTAAAAAAACTTAAACTTAATATCTGAGTTTATATTGATGAGGCTGTCTAAAAAGGCAGCCTTTATAGACAGCCTCATCATTGTACAACAAATATTAACAGCCCATTAAGTCCTGCTTATTACAGCTTATAGGATTCGGCAAAATCTTTTGATATATAATTATCATAATTCATACAAACATGAGAGGCAAATTCCGTAGCAGTAAGGATTATTTTTGCCCATACAGATTCATCCAGGTTATTGAGTTCTTTAAATTTAATATCGTTTTTATATAAAGAATAGGCTATACCTGCATTAAAACTGTCTCCTGCCCCGATAGTACTCTTAGCTTCAATTTCCTGTGTTTCATACTTTTCTTTGATTTTCAAAGTTCTTAAATATACGCCTTTATGACTTGTGGTATAAAGTAAATTAGATACATTATCTTTAATAATATTATAAGTTTCATTAGCATCCTTTACTCCAAAAACAAATGAAAAGTCCTCATGTGATCCCCGTAAAATATTTGCTAATGATATATTTTCAATAATCATAGGTTTGAGTCTTGGCAAATCATGTAAATGTTGTTTCCTGAAATTAGGATCATAAATTACTATAGCTTTTTTCTTATTAGCATGCTTAATAAATTTAATTAAAGCATCCCTCACATCAGGTGTAATGGCATAAATTGATCCAAAAATGATAATATCATCCTGCTGAAGCTCAGGAAAATTTATATTTAATCGTTTTTTGGGATATATCTTATAAAAATCATAACTAGCGTCGCAATTCTCATTCAGAAAAGCTAAAGCTAAGGTTGACTTTCCGTCATAATACCTGTAAACATAATCAGTAGATACATTGTTTTCTCTTAGAAAATTGTCAATAAAATTACCAACCTCATCCAATCCATACTCACCAATAAAATAAATAGGTATATTTAACCTTCCAAGCGTAACCGCACAATTCAGGCAAGCTCCTCCTGCTTTTGATGCAAATGGCTGATTTTTACTAAATAAAATATCCAATACAGTTTCGCCAATAGCATAAATCTTTCTCATAATGCAAATTATTTTACTAAGTCTGAAATAGTTTTAAATTGTTTTGTGCCAGCTTTTCTGCAAAGCTCAAAAAGTATTGATTCATATGTTGATATTAATGCTCCTTCACTTTTCATTCGTTCAATAGCTATAATCTTATCATTTATTTTTCTTGATGAGATACAATCCTCTATTATTACTGGTATAAATCCATTTTCATTTAAATCAACAGCTGTTTGCATGACACAAACATGAGTTTCAATACCGGCAATAATGATATTCCTCTTTCCAATATTTTTAATAACCTTTACAAACTCCGGTTCATCCCAACAACTAAATGTTATCTTTTCAATTGATGAAACCCGGCCTAAAATCCCTGCAATTTCCGGTATTGTTTTCCCCAGGCCTTTAGTATATTGTTGGGTTACTATTATTGGTATTTCGAGTGCCTTAAGGCCTTTTATAAGAATTTCAATATTAGAAAGCAGCAAATCATTGTCCTTAATGTGAGGAAACAATTTTTCCTGCATATCTATAATTAAGGCCCCGGTATTTTCCCTTGTTAATCTCATCAAATTTATATAGTAAAGTTAATCAAATGAAACATAACTACTAACATTTAACTTTTTAAATATTCATCAAAACAGGAAAGCAAAACTCATTAAATATTGTCAGCAGTATTTCTTGATTTTGTTCCTAAATATCCACCATGATGCCGCTTGGCATAATCGACAGATGAAAAACCAATTTTCTTCATCATTAAAACAACAAGAATGTCTCCTATAACCGTCATTGTTGTAGTAGAGGTTGTAGGTGATAATCCAAGCGGGCAAACTTCTTTCGGATTACCGGTGAAAATTGTTATATCTGCAATACTTCCCAGTTGACTGTCCGGATTGCCTGTTAAAACAATTATAGGGATGTTGTCAACTAATTTTCTCGCTAAAGTAACGAGTTCAAGTATTTCTCTTGTCCGGCCGGAATTTGATATTAGTAAAAGGATATCATTTTTTTGAATTACTCCGAGATCCCCATGCTGGGCATCACTTGGGTGCAAAAACAAGGAGGGTGTTCCGGTAGAACTAAAAGTTGTTGCGATATTTATTGCTATCTGTCCAGCCTTGCCCATTCCACTTGATATTAGCTTGCCCCCTTTCTTATGAACCGACTGGTATATTAATTCCAAAGCGTTTATAAAATTTTCCGAGACAGGTATATTTAATATTGCGTCAGCCTCGGCTTTTAATAATTGCTGTATATATTCCTTCATTAATTAACAATTATAATTTCAAAAAATTCAGACAAAGATATAAGAAAATAACAGTAGGTAGAGGTAGAAAGAGAATTTTTTTAAAATTGCAGATAATTAAGAGTTTCTGACAGTTTTTTATCCTTGCCCACTAAAGTAAATTATTCATTTTTCTAAGCAGCTCATCTTTTTTCAATGGCTTTGCAATATAATCATCACAGCCGGCATTCAAACACTTTATTTTGTCTTCTGACATTGCATAAGCTGTCTGGGCAATTATCGGAGTTTTTATTCCTGATTTACGCAGTTGTCGTGTAAATTCATAGCCATCCATCTCCGGGAGTCTGATATCCAGCAATATTATATCCGGAGTTTTACTTTTGCAAATATCTAATGCTTCATAACCGGTCTCTGCCCTTAATATGGTAGCATTAGTCTGCGAAATTAATGCCTTTAAAAATGCATAGTTCAGTTCATCATCTTCAACAGTAAGAACAACCTTATTATGCCAGTTATATATTACCGGTTCTTCTTTTATTTCCGTTATTATCTTTTTCTTTTTAACCGATTTATATGGGTGAGTAAAGTAAAATGTAGTTCCAATACCTTTATTTGACTCAACCGATATATCTCCTCCCAGTAATCTAACCAGTCCTTTTGCTATAGGAAGGCCTAGTCCGACTCCCCCGTATGTCCTGGTATTGCCTTCATCGGCTTGCCTGAAATATTCAAAAATAATTGAATAAAGTTCCTCATCTATTCCTATTCCTGTATCTTCAACAAAAAATTGCAGAAAATTATCATTATTAAGTGAATAACCGAATTTTATTTCCCCGCATTTAGTGAATTTTAATGCATTATCTAACAGATTACTTAATATTTGTCTCAACCTGGCATGATCTGTATTAATATTACTTTCGCTATCACTCAAACCTTTATAAGATAACAAATGGATACCGGATTTTTTATTGTGTGTTAATTGACGCTCATAGAACATATTTAATTCGGAGATCAATTCATTTATGTTACATGCAGTGTTATTAAAAGTTAGCTGATTAGCTTCTATTTTGGAAACATCAACAATATCATCAATTATATGCAGCAATTGCTGACTGCTTAAAGAGATTATATTCTCGTATTCTTTTCTTATATCAGGACTAAGACCTTCATGATTTATCATTTCAGCAAAACCAACTATACCATTCATTGGAGTTCGTATCTCATGCGATATATTGGCCAGGAATGAGGTTTTAAGTCTGTCACTTTCCTGTGCCTTCAATTTGGCAATTCTCAATTCCTGCTCAATATTCTTATGTTCAGTTACATCGCTTGCAATTCCTGCAACTCTATAAAATTTCCCCTTTTTATCATAAACAGGAAAGTTCCTGGCCCAAATCCAACGAACCTCGCCATCAGGTCTAATTATTCTATATTGCTCTTCATAATGATTTTCTTTTAACGTTATATCGTTAGCAGGCCATATATGGAATTTAGTTTTATCTTCAGGATGGATCCATTTTTGAATAAGTTCAGGATTTTTAACTAATTCTTCTCTATTTCTTCTCCATATTTTTTCAAATGCACAATTCATATAAAGAATCTCTTCTTTATTTCTTAACCAGAATACGGCATTTAAATTTTCAGCCAATTGCCTGAATTTTTCTTCACTGTCCAATAACTTTTCATAAATTGAACGTAATTCGCTATGTTTTAATTCAAGCTTTTTATTCAGATTTTTCAATTCCACATTAGTGGATGTTAGTTTTCCTTCGGCAGTTTTAAGTGCTTCATATTGTTGTTGGTAAGAAAGCTCTGTAAGTTTACGGTCGGTGATATCAGTATGTGTACCAATAACACGTAAAATATTACCTTTTTCATCCCTTTCCACACTTTTCCCTCTTGATTGAATCCATCTCACCATTCCGTCTTTTGCATTCATCCTGAATTCTATGCTAAAATATGTCTCCTTCTTTTCTAAAAACGATGAGATTTCCTTTTTTACATATTTTCTGTCATTTTTA
>CBFCXR010000076.1:0-10437 GCA_965602045.1 uncultured Bacteroidales bacterium
GTCCCAGATTAGACTATAGTATATTTTTTTTATTACATATGGTGTTCTGGCCGATACCATGAAATTAGTACATAGGGATATTTAATTTTGAAGTATACGTATTAAATTTTTCTCTAAGATTATTTTTTAGAGTTTCCTGATTATATGCATCTGAAAGGCTTGCAAGTTGGTCTAAAATATGCATGCTAAGTTTTTTTTCATATGAAAGACAGGTTCTAAATTTATCTTCAAGATTGGTATAATATTCCAAATCATTGCAAACATTTTCAGAAAGCGTGGTTAACAAAGAATTTGCTTTTTCAATCTCTTCTATTTGATAGTAGCTTTCTATTATTGACAGCATAAAAATATCAAACCTAACAGCAGAATCAGGCATCAATTCAATACATTTGTCGAGTACTATCCTGGCGGAGTCAGGCTTATTTTCTTCAATTAGAGCTTTGGCTAATCTGGCAAAATTATTTCTAAAATTTGAAAGCATTCTAAGCACATTCTCATCCAGGAATATATTTGAATTATTTATTCCTCCCCATTTGAATTTATTAATCATATTGTCCATCATTATTTTGGTATCAATACTTCCACGGGAATAAACTGAACTATTCGATTTTATAGGTACAATCCTATATGCAAGTCCGTGAATTTGAAAATAGGAGTCCAGGGTTAGATAATTCTCACTGGCAACTGTGATAGCATAATATATTGGTCTTTCCCAGTTATTTGTTGCAATAAAGTCTAGTACCATAAGATGGTTTTTTGTGATATACTTTTTATTGAGTGTAAAAGTAACGTAAGGGACCATCTGGTCTGCCAATTCAGCCCTTATTGTACCATTTTCAACAACACTTGCTGAATCGACAGGGATACTAAATTTATTATTAGGAAAGTGATCGATTCTTTCAGAGTAATTTGGTATTCTTTTTGTCCTTGGATCATCATCAGCGAGAAAATCAATAACTTGTTTCAGGTCCGAATATCCCTTTAGTCTTTCAATTATGTATACTACATCTCTCTGGCCCTGTCTATATTTGTCTATTGATAATGTCATCGGTAATGGAGTAGATTCATAAGCTTGTCTTTCCATCTGTTCAATATACCAATCTGCTCCTAAGTAACTTAAATTTACTACTCTCACATCTGTTCTTATACCTTCAACTTCCTGTGCATACCATAACGGGAATGTATCATTATCTCCGTTTGTGAATAATATCGCATTTGGCGCACATGAATTCAGGTAGTTACTGGCAAAATCTCTGGCAAAGTATCTTCCCGAACGATTATGATCATCCCAATTTTCTTTTGCCATAATTGTGGGCCCGGCCAGCAGACAAATAATTATTGAGATAATAGCGCTTGGAGTCAAAGGCAGAAGCTTTTTTATTTGGTTAGCAATTGCTGTGACTCCAAAGCCAATCCAGATAGCAAATGCATAAAATGAACCCGCATAAGCGTAATCCCTTTCACGAGGCTGAAAAGGATATTGATTCAAATAAATAACAATTGCCAATCCTGTCATTATGAACAAAAGCATTACTATCCAAAAATCTTTTCGGTGCCTGTTATAGTGATATATAAGTCCGATTAATCCCAATATTAACGGAAGCAAATAGTATCTGTTTCGTGATTTGTTTGAAGTTAAACTCTCAGGCAGGTTATCCTGGTTCCCAATTCTTGCTTCATCAATGAATTTAATACCACTAATCCAGTTTCCTTTTGTAATATCTTTTGCGCCGTAGTTATCATACCCAAAACCTTGAATATCGTTTTGTCGTCCTGCAAAGTTCCACATGAAATACCTGAAGTACATGTGTCCTATCTGATATCTGAACAAAAACTTAAGATTCTGCATAAAAGAAGGACTATTCTTTACTTTCTTTTTGTCATAGACAATTTTCCCTTCTCTATCTCTTACTATATTACCGTTATTATCAGTTTTAGGTTCGTAAAGATCTTTCTCCTCTAATTTAGCCCACTGAAAATAGGCACTAACATGTTGCGGATCTGCACTATACATTCTAGGAGCAAGAGTGATATATTTTTTGTCGAAAACGTATTTCAGCTTATCGTTTGTCTTTTTATATCTCCCATCAATTGCAGTATACACAGGTTTTCCTTTTTTTGTCATGGTCACCGGTGCATTAAAGTATTGCCCTCTTAAAAGAGGGCGATCTCCATATTGTTCCCTGTTCAAATAAGATAATAATGAAAACACTGTTTCAGGATTATTCTGATCCATAGGTGGATTGGCTTTAGACCTAATAATAATCATCGCGTATGATGAATATCCAATCAGGATTACTGCAAAAACCGTTAATGCAGTATTTATCAGGACTTTATTATTCTTCCTGCTGTGATATAATCCCCAGACAATTAGTCCTATCAGTAATATTCCATAAAAAAGAGCACCTGACATATAAGGCAGGTGGAGGCTGTTTACAAAAAAAAGTTCAAACTTAGTAGCAATAATTACTACTCCCGGTACAATAACATATATAATTACGCCTAGAATTATTGCGGCTATAATTAGAGCTTTAACTATACCTGCTTTAGTAACTTCATACTTTTTAAAATAATAAACTAAAACTATAGCAGGAATTGCAAGAAGGTTTAACAGGTGCACTCCAATTGATAATCCCATCAGATAGGCAATAAATATAAGCCATCTGTTAGCGTAAGGCTCATCTGCCACATTTTCCCATTTCAGAATAGCCCAAAATACCACAGCAGTAAAAAGGGATGAAGTGGCATATACCTCACCCTCAACAGCAGAAAACCAGAAGGTATCTGAAAAAGTGTAAGCTAATGCACCTACAAGGCCACTTCCAACTATTGTCAGGATATTATAAACGCTGTAATTATTTTCTTTGATTAATATTTTTCTTGTAAGGTGCGTTATTGTCCAGAACAAAAACAAAATAGTAAAAGCACTTGCAAGCGCGGACAGGGAATTAACCATTTTTGCTACCTGGCTGGTATCATTTCCGGCAAATAATGTAAAAAAGCGAGCGATAAGCATAAAAAACGGAGCACCCGGCGGATGTCCCACTTCTAATTTATAAGATGAGGAAATGAATTCACCACAATCCCAGAAACTTGCCGTAGGTTCAATTGTTGACAAGTATACAACACATGCAATAACGAAGGTTGCCCAGCCAGCAATATTGTTAATAAGACTAAATTTTTTCATATTTTATTTAAAATAAAAGACAAATAACGAGAAATTTTATGGAAAATTAAAATGTATAATGTATCATTTAATATTATTTAACATTGAGAATAAATCTCCAGTGTTTGTTCTTCCAGTATTCTCCGGCATAATCAATCCCAATTCTTTTGCCAGTTATATATTCAGCATTCTCATTTTGGTTTTCAAGCCATATTCTATTGGATACTAAAAGGTTTTCTCCGTAATAGCTTTTATCAATGCCAAGCTTGCGGGTTATTTTTCCCGGGCCATCCAATCCTTCAAGTCCTCTGATTAAAACAGCCTGCGGATTGCCGGTTCTTCCGGTTACAATATTCAACATCCAATACATACCATAAATTAAGTATACATAGATATGTCCACCACTAGAATACATTATTTCACAACGTTTAGTCCTTCCTTTACTGGCATGACAAGCTGAATCTTCTTCACCCCTGTAAGCCTCTACTTCAGTAATTTTATATTTGTTTTGTATTTTATCAGTATTAATAGCAAGATACTTTCCAAGTAGATTAGGAGCTACCTTCAGAACGTCATTTTCGAAGAAAGCCTTATTATAAATTATATTATTATTTCGATTTTTCAACTTTGTAAAATCGATATGACCAAATAGCAGTTGATATAGTGCATATTATGTGTTTTGATTATTCATTTTTTAGACCCAAAAGCAGTAACGAATAGAAGAATGAAAAAAATGAAATACCTGCATGAGTCTCTATTGTATCTTCGTTTAACATTGAGATAAACGCTATCATAAGAAATATTATAAATAGGAAGTCTCTGTGTTTCTTTTCTAATTTTATAGGATATGCCAGGGAAAACATAATCCAGAGGAATCCAAAAAATCCAAAGGTCAGAAAAAAAGTAATGAATTGGTTATGTGCGCGTAATCGCCATTTTGCAGTTAATGGTGAATTGGAAATATTATATTGTATATCAAATGCCTTCTTAACATCACCTGTGCCGACACCAAACCAGAAATGTTTTTTGATTATTTCGACAGCATTTCTTTGAAATTCAAAACGTTGAGTAAATGAATGCCCGCTTGGATTTCCAGTTTTAATGTAAGTATCAATTTCCCATAATATTTGATACAGCCTTGGATATATCCCATATTTATGCTTAAAAATATAATTTGAATATCCATTTTCAATTAACTCTACATCTTCTTTTGTTAATTGTGCTATTCCGGCAGAATCTTTCCTAAATCCTTTGGATGTTAAGTATCTTATCAAGGTGTGTTTTAAACTCTGGTCTTTTTTATCCTTACCATTATAGTTGTATATACTCCTTTTATTCCATTCATTTTGCATTTCTTTTTCACAAATATAAAGCCATACATAATTTCCGTTTTCAATAGATTTGTTATTAAAATTGTGGGTATATTTATTTCCATTAATTGTAAAATTATTAATGGTTTCGATATCAATTTCATTAATAGAATAAAATTTCTTGATAGATTTATTTATAAAACTTACTACTAATATCAATGATGTTAACAAGATGAATATGATTGTTGATTTTACAGCAATAACTTTTTGATTAAGGGCCCATTTAAAAAGTATAATTGGGGTTATAATAAGAAAAATTAAAATCCCGGTAAATGATTGAAGCAGGAATAGAAATACTATTAACCAGATAGTAGCAAGTAAATAAAGTATTTTTAATACAAAAGAAGTTGTATATATATTGAAAAGAATTAAATAAAGCAAAGTGAAAATTGCCATATTTATTAATAATGCGAATCTTATATGGGAAATAAACGGGGAAATATCCCTTATATTCTTTACTTCGATGTTTGTTAAGTCAAACAGAATGAATGTGCTGATAAAAGAACTAACAATAACAGTACTTATAAATAAAAGCAAAAGATATTTTACCTGCTTTCGGTTTAAACTTTCTGAAGTTCCTATTATAATCGGAAGCGCAAGAAATGGCAGTTTAATTCTTAAATCATGAATTGCATAATGTAAATCATTTGAATACAGTAATCCAATGACGTGGATTAAATATATAGAAATAATAAACTGTAAACTTTTCCGCTGTTTTAATATTTGAAATTTCTTGTTAAAGTTGCCCTCTAATAACCAGTTTGCAGATAACAATAATTCTGAAACACTCATAGTAAATAGTGACACGGGTAAACTAATTCCCAGTAAAGCCAGGGATATTAAGTATATCATTCTATGAATCTCTTTCCTCTTATATTGCATCGAAAAACGAAATTTTATTATTCAGTTGATCATATGGAAATGATTTTTAGAAAAACTTCAAGTATAATAAAAATTTATAAGTAATTTATTTTTTATCAACTAAATTCAAAGGTCATTTTATTAAAAATCATTTTACTATTAAAAATAATTAATTTTAAGTTTAACATAAAATTGAGATATAATTAACATTCACCATACTAAATTTACTAAATAAAAACAGTTTCAGGTGTTGTAATATTAAAAATAATTGTATTTTTGCACTCCACAAAATTAAACCCCTTGGGTTAAAAAATAGTAAATTAAATTGACAACAAGGAGAACAGGATGATTTATAAAACTATATCAGCGAATGATACGGATGTACAGAAGGAATGGTATATTGTTGACGCAACAAATCAAATTTTAGGAAGGCTTTCTTCGAAAGTAGCTAAAATTTTAAGAGGCAAGAATAAACCAGGCTTTACACCACACATTGATTGCGGAGATAGTGTAGTAATTATTAATGCTGAAAAGATAAGATTAACAGGCAAAAAATGGACTGATAAAAAATATGTTCGTTATTCAGGTTATCCAGGTGGGCAAAAATTTACCACACCTGAAGAACTAATAAATAAAAGACCTGTTAAAATAATTGAAATGGCTGTTAAGGGGATGCTCCCTAAAAATAAATTGGGAAATGCAATTTTTAAAAATTTATTTGTGTATTCCGGATCTGAACATCCTCATCAGGCACAGAAAGCTAAAGAAATTGATTTAGATTTAATTAAATAACAATTATGGAAGTAGTTAGTGCTATTGGAAGAAGAAAAGCAGCAATAGCTCGTATATATGTGAGCGAAGGTAAAGGTGAAATCTTTGTAAATAAAAGAGATTTCAAAGAATATTTTCGTCTTGAACATTTTCAATATTTAGTTCAGCAACCTTTGAACTTAGTTGATTCTCTTGATAAATATGATATTAAAGCTAATCTAAGAGGAGGAGGGATTAAAGGACAGGCAGAGGCATTAAGATTGGCAATTGCAAGAGCTCTGGTTAAAATTGATCCTGAGAACAAAGATCAGATAAAAGCAAATAAATTACTAACCAGAGATTCCCGCGTTGTTGAAAGAAAAAAACCAGGGCGTCCAAAAGCCAGAAAGAGATTTCAATTTAGTAAACGATAATATATTGTAATGTTGTTTAGTATCTAAATCGTTAAGACTCATATCGATATCTTTCGAGATGGCTACTTAATGATTGATAAAAGTGGAATGTAAACATAAATAAAATGGAAAGAACAAATATCAAAGAATTATTGGATGCAGGTGTTCATTTTGGACACTTAAAGAGAAAATGGAATCCGAGCATGGCTCCATATATTTTTATGGAACGTAATGGTATCCATATTATTGACCTTCAAAAAACAAAGGCAAAAATTGAAGAAGCGAGTGCAGCCTTAAAGCAGATTGCAAAATCAGGACGAAAAGTTTTATTTGTTGCTACAAAGAAACAGGCTAAAGAGCTTGTTGCAGAAAGTGTAAAACAAATAAATATGCCATATGTTACTGAAAGATGGCCTGGTGGTATGTTGACTAACTTTCCTACAATCCGGAAAGCAGTAAAAAAAATGGCAACTATCGATAAAATGGCCACTGACGGGACATTTAGCAATATGTCAAAGAGAGAAAGACTGCAAATAACAAGACAAAGAACCAAATTAGAAAAAAACCTGGGCAGTATTGCCGATTTAACACGGTTGCCGGCAGCATTATTCATTGTGGATATAACTAAAGAATATATTGCTGTTCATGAGGCAAAAAGATTGAATATCCCGGTTTTTGCCATAGTTGACACAAATTCAGATCCAAACGTAGTTGATTTCCCAATACCAGCAAATGATGATGCATCAAAGTCAATTTCGCTTATAATTGGTATTCTTTGTAAGGCTATCCGTGAGGGACTTGATGAAAGAAAAATGGAAAAAGAAAAAGAAGCTGCAATTAAAGAAAAAGAGGAGAAGGAAGAAGAAGTAGATGAAATGGATGATAAAGCTCCGGAGGAGATCATAGAAAAAGTTGAAGATGAAAATATAGCTATGAAAAAAAAAGATGGTGAAAAATCTCCCGCAAAGAAAATTGAATCAAAAAAAGATAATTAGTAATACAAATTAAATAATAAGTTACTGGAATATTATGGCTCAAATAACAGCAGCAGAAGTAAGTAAACTTAGAAAAGTAACCGGAGCCGGAATGATGGATTGCAAGAAGGCCCTTCAGGAATCAGATGGTAATTTTGATAAAGCAATAGAAATTATTAGAAAAAAAGGACAGGCAATCGCAAATAAGAGAGCTGATAAGCTGGCTGGTGAAGGAGTCGTATTAGCGAAAATTAGTGAAAATGCCACACGGGGTGCCTTGATTGTATTAAATTGTGAAACTGATTTTGTGGCTAAAAATGAAAATTTTGTAAAATTTGCAGAATCTATTCTCGATAAAGCTATTCTGGAGTTGCCCGATAATCTTCAGAATCTAAAACAACTGGAAGTTGAAGGTAAACCAATTGCTGATAAAATAATCGAACAAATGGGCATAATTGGGGAAAAATTAAACCTTACATATTACGATAAAATTGAATCTAAGCATGTAATTACATATATTCACCCCGGTAATAAGTTAGCCACATTAGTTGGATTTAATAAAGTTACAGATATTCAAACAGCTAAGGATATAGCGATGCAAGTCGCAGCTATGAATCCTATAGCTATTGATATTGATGATGTTCCCAGGGAAGTTATTGAAAAAGAAAAAGAAATTGGCAGGGAACAAGCAAAGAGAGAAGGTAAACCGGAAAACATACTTGATAAAATTGCTGAAGGTAAATTAAATAAATTCTATAAGGATAGTACCTTACTGAATCAGGAATTTACTAAGGATTCCAAAAAGACAATCCGGCAATATCTTAGCGGAGTTGATAATGAGTTAGAAATCACAGATTTTAGAAGATATAGCCTGAATGATTAATGATAATTAATCTACTTATAATTCATTTTACTTTCCTTTACCCTATTACCAAAATATTTAAGACTAATTCCGGCAGCCATATTTATGCTCCTCTACGGTTGAAAATATTGCATGTTCGATTAGTCCTGCAATATTTACATTTGGCACCGAAAATCCTTTCTTTACCAAGGATACTGCTGCGGCATTAAGAGGCGTTGAGATGGAAGCCCAGGTAATTTATTGAAAGCTGTGAAAGGAGAAATAGTAGGAACTTTAATAGAAAATTAAGTAATATTTAGACTTTTAGTTGATAAAAGTTATAGGTATATTTTTTAATTAGTGCAATATATTTTTTTAAATTTGTTATAGTTCAACTAAAAATTATTATTTATGGAAGAAGCACAATTCTATATTGACGAGGCAAACGAAAAAATGGAGAAAGCGCTTAGCCACCTGCAGGATGAATTAATGAGAATTAGAGCAGGAAAAGCAACACCTTCTCTGTTAGACGGAATTACAGTTGATTATTACGGCGCAATGACACCTTTGGCGCAGGTATCAAATATTAATACTCCTGATGCAAAAACTTTGGTAATTCAACCTTGGGATAAAACAATGATTGAACCAATTGAAAGAGCCATAATGCAGGCAAATATTGGCTTAAATCCGGTAAATAATGGAGAACTTATAAGAGTTGCTATTCCTCCGTTAACTGAAGAAAGAAGAAGGGATTTGGTAAAGCAAATAAAAACAATGGGGGAGAACACTAAGGTTAGTATCAGAAATGCAAGACGGGATGCAAATGATGAATTTAAAAATTTACAAAAAACAGGATTTTCCGAAGATCTGGCTAAAGATGCTGAAGCTGAGGTTCAGGAAATAACAAATAATTATTCAAAGAAAGTAGATGAAATGCTGGTTGCAAGAGAAAAAGATATAATGACAATATAATTAGTATAAATTTATTTATATTTTAGTTAGTACTAATTTTATTATTTAATTATTATCCTGTTCATACCTTCTGTGCAATTACAACAAATATTAATTTTTTTTCGGGATCTTAAAATACCTGTTCGAAATTTATTGTATTCATTATTTTTCCAAATATCTTTAAGACTGGATTCTGCGAAGTTTCCAAATCCATATTTTGCATCTTTGTCAAAACAACATGGTATTATAATCCCGTTTTGAGTAACCACAGCTGAACTCCACATTCTCCAACATCTGTTTTTTAATTGATTTTTAATTATATAGCTCCCGCATTTTTTCTTTTTATATCTAGAGTACTTTTCTATTGTCGGCATTAAAGGATTTCCCTCCTGATATTGATCAATTTGCATTGATTTGAATACTACTTTATCAACCCCCAGCTGCTTAAAGAAACTATACATTTCTTTTTTCTGATGCTGATTTTGTTGCATTATAAGTGATTGAATGATAATATAGGGTGTTTTGGATTTTTGCTTTTTTTTCCAGCTGATAAGCCTCTTTATACCATTAATAACCTTTTGCAAATCTCCTCCTTTTCTATATATCTTATAAGTGTCCGGAGTTATACCGTCGACGCTAATTATTATTCTATCTAATCCGGATTCAATTGTATTTTTAGAATTCTTATAACTAAAAAAATGTCCGTTTGTTGAAATAGCAGTATAAATTCTTTTTTGTTTAGCAAGAGTGATCATTGTAAATAATTCAGGATGTAAAAATGGCTCTCCCTGAAAATATAGTAGTAGATACAAAAGGTATGGTGATACCTCATTAATAATTTTTTTATACATACTTATTTGCATATTTCCGGTCGGCCTGGTAAATAACTTATTGCCGCTAAAACATTCAGGGCATGATAAGTTGCAGTTTGTAGTTGTCTCAATTGCCAGGCTATATGGATATCCCAGGATTACAGGTTTTTTGAGAATTGAGGAAAGGTGATAGCTTAATTTTAATTTTATAAAATTTATTTTTTTTTTAAAAGTTAAATTCAATATGAAATTTATAACATCATAAATCATAAAATCAAGGGAGTTAATCAATAATTATT
>CBFCXR010000077.1:0-10398 GCA_965602045.1 uncultured Bacteroidales bacterium
TAAAAGGTAACCTTTATTACGGTTTTACTCCCGATTGGGTGAACTTTCTAAGAATGAGCAGATGGGTAGGCAAGAATATGCCTGATAGCATTGTTGTGGCATCACGTAAGCCTTCAATGTCGTTTATATATAGTAAAGGGAAAGAATTTTACCCTATATACAAGTTCCCATTAGAAAATGCTGATACATTAATTCAAAAACTGAGAAATACAAATAACAGCCTTTGTGCAATAGCTATTAACCAGTTTAGTAAGGCGAAAGTACCAATCCGCTTACAGATGAACTATAAAAGTACAAACCTGGCATTTGTGAGTCAATCAAATGAAACATTTGGAATTTATAATGTTATGGATAGCTATAAAGAACAATTTTATGATCCACTGAACCACTATAATGTTGATTATATTAATGATATAGATTCATTTTTAGAAAAAATCCACAAAAATAATAATCCTTATTTTGGCGTTTCACCGGATTCACTTATCAATATATTGAAAAAAAATAATGTCGATTATGTAATTGTGGCAAGTTTACGGGTAAATCCCCATATGAAAACAAACAGGACGATTAATACTGTCAAGAGGTTTTTATATTATATTGAGCTTAAATACCCGGGCATCTTTACATTAGTTCATCAGATAGGTAAGCAGAATGCCGAACCGGCTTATCTTTATAAAATAAATTACAAAAATTACAATATTAATTGACCGCAAATTACGATTTTTTATTTCTGTTGTATGCAGACAGATTGACACTTATTGATTATATCAATATATCTTGAAATTAAAATTTTACTGCTATTTTTGTTGAATATATCATGTAAAACCATAAATTGATATTAAAACTAAATGAGTAACTATAAAGCAGAACTGCAGGATATAAAAGCCTTTGTTTTCGATGTTGATGGTGTTTTTACAAATGGTACAGTATTTCTGGATCCGGGTGGTGATTTTATGCGAATGATGAACATCAAAGATGGATATGCAATACAGTATTGCATTAAGCAGGGATACCCAATCGCTGTTATTACCGGAAGTAACTCAAAAACTGTGGAAAAACGTTTCTCAAATCTTGGAGTAACCGATATTTATTTAAAATCTTCTGATAAACTATATGACTATGAAGATTTCAGACTTAAATATAATCTTGAACATAGAAACATATTATATATGGGTGATGATATACCCGATTACAAAATTATGAAAATAGCAGGAGTTCCAACATGTCCTGATGATGCTGTTGAAGAAATAAAACAAATTTCAAAATACATCTCTGATAGAAAAGGGGGAGAAGGTTGTGTAAGAGATGTTATTGAACAGGTTCTCAGATTACACAAGAAGTGGATGGTTGACGGAGCATTTTCCTGGTAGAATTTGAAAATTGAAGAAAAAAATAAATTTAGCTGTAATTATTTCACCTCAAATATTTTTATGCCTAAGCAAATCATTTAATAAATAAAGTGTATAAACTACAGTACAGGCATATAATGGCTTTTTTAAAATTAATTCGTCTGCATAATTTATTTATTGTAGCATCTACTCAGTATATAGTGAGATTTTGCATTATCGGACCTGTTCTTAAATCCACTGGTCTGTCATTTGAACTTAGTGAATTATACTTTTTCTTATTGGTTTTATCTACAGTATTAATTACAGCAGCCGGTTATGTTATAAACGATTATTTCGATAGAAAAACAGACCTTGTTAACAAACCTGAATCAGTAATTATCGGTAAAGATATTAAAAGAAGATTTGCAATGGTATTTCATATAGTATTTAATATTATTGGAATATTAATTGGATTTTATATTTCATTAAGGGTTGGGGAACCCTTATTAAGCTTAATATTTATAGCAGTAAGCGGATTATTATGGTTTTACTCAACAACATATAAAAAACAATTGCTGGTAGGTAATATTATTATTGCATTCCTCACCGCATTGGTACCTTTAATTGTATTTCTTTTTGAATTTCTTTTATTGAAAAAAACATATGAAAGTTCAATGGTAGCATTCGGAGCAGATTTAAAATATTTATCAGCATGGGTATTCGGATATTCCGGGTTTGCGTTCCTTCTTAGTCTGGCCAGAGAAATAATTAAAGATACCGAAGACTTTGAAGGAGATAGTTCTTATGGTAGTCAAACAATACCAATAGTTGTTGGTGTGAAATATACCAAGGCTATAATTACTGCATTATTTGTAATTACTGTAATCGCATTGTTTTATGTTTATTTTACATATTTTACTAATAAATTTACTCTGTATTTCATCTGTATAGCAATAGTTGTTCCAGTCACTTATATTATTTACAGAGTTATTACAGCAACTGATAAAAAGGATTATTCTGTTACCAGTGTTTTAACTAAAATTATTATGATTAATGGTCTTTTATATGCCCTTATAGCTAATAGCATTATTCCACTTTTTTATTAGCATGTGTCATGGAGGTATTAGAAAGATTAGCAAAATATAAAATTGTACTGGCCTCGCAATCGCCTCGAAGACAATACCTGCTTAAGGAGCTGGGATTAAAATTTGAAATTATATCAAAATCAGATATTAAAGAGGAATACCCTGCAGATTTACCTTGCAGTGAAATACCTGTTTTTCTTGCAAAGCTTAAGGCACAAGCATGCATGACTGCCGCTAATTCAGATACAATTATTATAGCAGCTGACACAATAGTATGTCTTGATAATAAAGTTTTGGGTAAACCAAGGGACTATTATGATGCTGTTAAAATATTAAAAGAACTTTCAGGTAATAAGCATCAGGTAATAACCGGCATTTGCATAAAATCAGAAAAAAGGGAAAAAACATTTTTTGTCAAATCTGAAGTATATTTTAAACATCTTACTGATTCTGAAATAAATTACTATATTGAAAAATATAAGCCCTTTGATAAAGCAGGTTCATATGGTATTCAGGAGTGGATTGGATATATCGGTATTAAAAAAATCGAAGGTTCATATTTTAATGTTATGGGTTTACCTACCCAACAATTATTTGATGAATTATCTAAATTTATTGAAAAAGACTATTAAATTGGAATTATGTTAAAGAGGATTTTTTTAATTAGCATTTTTATTATTTGTAGTTCCAAATTGTATGTATGGGCGGAAGAGGGAATGTGGATGCCATTCTTGCTTGAGAAAATGAATTTGGATATTATGCAAATGAAAGGACTTAAATTATCAGCCGAAGATCTATTTAGTAATAAAAAAGCAAGCCTGAAAGATGCAATAGTATTATTTGATAATGGTTGCACAGGAAGTGTAATTTCTGATGACGGTCTGCTGTTAACAAATTATCACTGTGCACTCGAATATATAAGGTCTCATAGCTCAGTTAATAATAATTATCTTACAAAAGGATTTTGGACTCATTCCAAAGAAGAAGAATTACCTTCTCCCGGATTAACCGTTACTTTTCTAATAGGCATTGAAGAGGTTACACATAAGGTTTTGAATGATATCGATAATAATCTATCTGATGATGAAAGAAAGGAAATAATAAACAAAAGATTAAAAAGCCTTATCGGGCAGGCAACTATTGATGCACATTATACAGCGACAGTCAAATCCTTTTTTTATGATAATGAATATTATTTATATACATATGAAGTATTTAAAGACATAAGGCTTGTGGGAGCACCACCCGCATCTGTAGGTAATTTCGGCGGAGATACCGATAACTGGGTATGGCCAAGGCATACCGGAGATTTTTCCCTTTTCAGAATATATGCTGATAAAAATAATAAACCTGCTGAATATTCCCCTGATAATATACCCTATAAACCAAAGAAATACTTAAAAATCTCACTAAAAGGATATAAGGAAGGGGATTTAACTATGGTTTATGGTTATCCTGCAAAAACCCGGCAATACCTTTCTTCCTTTGCAATTAATATATTAATGAATGAAATTCTTCCAAAAAAAATAAATATCAGAGAAGAGAAACAAAATATTATAAAAACATCAACAAATTATAATGATGAAGCATGGATTAAATATGCAACAAAATATGCCAAAATCAGCAATGCAAGGAAAAAATGGACAGGTATTCTTGAAGGTTTTGAAAGGACAGGAATCATACAGTTAAAAGAAGAATTAGAAGCACAATTCAATACCTGGATAAATTCCGATTCTACTCTGAAAAGAAAATACGGTCATTTATTTCCCGGATTTGAAAAATTATATAACGAACTATTACCTTATTATACAGCAGAACAACTAATCTATGAAACACTGTTAAATAATGAATTGGTTAAGTTTGTTTCCAATTTTAATAATCTTATATATTTTTCAAAAGAAGATTCGGGAGAAATACTTAAAGATAATATTGAGTTACTTAAAGAAACAACTAATAAATTCTTTAAAGATTATAGCATTGATATTGATAAAAATGTGCTAGCCAGGATGCTGGAAATATATTATAATGATGTTGATACGCAGTTTCATCCTGATATACTGGATTTAATCACCAAAAAATCAAAAGATAATTTTTCGGAATATGCAAACTATGTTTTTTCAAAATCCATATTTGTTAATCAAGCAAAAGTTAACAGGCTGCTGCAAAATTATTCTATAGCTTCTGCTGTAAGAATCGAGGATGATCCAGCCTTTCAACTATACGCAAACTTTAATAACATTTATTTAACTAAGATATCTCCGAACTATAGGGCTATTAATAATAAACTGGATAAACTTTACAGAGAATATGTAGAGGGTTTAAGTGAAATGCAACCAGATAAACAGTTTTACCCTGATGCAAACCACACAATGCGACTTTCATACGGTAACATTAAAGGCTATAAGCCTGGTGATGCGGTAACTTATCGTTATTATACGACACTATCGGGCATACTTGAAAAGAATTATGAAGAAATTAATGATTATACTCTTTCTGAAGAGCTAAAAACATTATTTGAGTCAAAAGATTATGGTGCTTATGCAACCAATGATACTCTACATGTCTGTTTTATTGCATCAAATCACACATCAGGTGGTAATTCAGGCAGTCCTGTTCTTAATTCTGAAGGACAGATGATCGGAATTAATTTTGACAGAAACTGGGAAGGGACGGTAAGTGATTATTTATATGATCCGGAAATATGCAGGAACATATCAGTGGATATCAGGTATATGTTGTTTATCATTGATAAATATGCCAATGCCGGTTATCTGCTTGATGAAATGTCGTTTGTGAAGTAGTATGTTCGTTGCTGGTTGCTGGTTGCTGGTATCCGAGCAAAAAGCACTTATTTATTCCCTTTGAAAAGGGGGTCATGGGAATTGAAATTCCGATACATTTGTATAATAAATAAAGTTTATGAAAGGTAAATATTATATTCGCACTAATGGCAGGGCAAACGCATGGCCTGTATTTCTGGGTTCAGAGCATCCTTTTTATTCAAGAAATAATCCGGATGACCTCTCAAATGCCTCATTTTCAATTATCAAGTCTGAAAACGATTATCACTCATTTAAGGATATTAAGTATGAGGTACTGGTTGACGCAGGAAATAATACTGCTTCATATATTATTAGAAACGAAAACCGTATTCCTGAAGCACTAATACTAACCCATCCGCATCTTGACCATTCAGTAGGTACCGACTGGATCGCTCAAAGCTATTATTATAAATATGATAAGAAAAGGAGATACCCGCTTTATGCAACCAGGCCCTGCTGGGATTTCGTCAGACAATCATATCCACATTTAAACCATATAATTGAATTCAAAGAACTTAAACAGGGTATTCATACTGCAATAGATGAAGTCGATAATCTCCGGGTAACACCATTCCCGGTTTTTCATGGAGAAAGTGCTTTCGGGGCATCAATACTGGCCTTTGAATTTTTAGATAATAACCAGACTTTTGGAAAAGCAATATTCACAGGCGATATGCTGTGCCCCTTGTTAAGAGAAAGAGATTACTCCTTTTTTAGAGATGCCAATGTAATTTACATAGACTGCAACAACCGTTTTTCCTATCCTAAATCTAATCATGGCAGTCTGATTACAACAATACCGGGAGGTAATACTGAAAGTAAATTTTTAACAGATTGGATAAAAGATATTTTACTATCATACCTTATAGAACCGCAGCTTGAAAAACAATATGATATCTCCCGGCACTCTTACTTTGATGAATTCCTGTCAGACAATCCAGATTTATCAAAGATACCTTTTAGTATAATAGATTTTTTAAAACTAACTAATATCCCTGAAGTGAAGCTTGTTCACTATAGCGGTTATGAAGATAAAAAGTACTATAACCAGAAAATAATGGATGAGAAAGAGCTTGAGAAATTTGCCAATGACAATGCTTTGATTAATAAACTGGCAATTAAATTTTCAGTTCCAAAGGTCGGGGAATTTTATATGATTAAATAATATTAATAATAACTACCTAATGAATAAAAAAGAACAAATAACAGAAGAACAAAAGAAAATTGCGCGTTATGCAAAGGCAATGTCCCACCCTATAAGAATGTATATTCTTGAATTATTGTCAAAACAAAGCTGCTGTTATAGCGGTGATTTATCTGAGGTTTTACCAATAGCAAAGTCAACATTATCACAACATCTGAAAGAGTTGAAAAATTCAGGCTTAATTCAGGGCGAAATAGAACAACCAAAAATTAAGTATTGCCTGAATAAAGAAAATTGGGTAACAGCCAGAAAGCTTTTTAAAATTTTCTTTCAATTTTAATATTTTTATTTAAATTGTTCGTAGTTTTACGAACTACGATATTAAAAACATTATATACATACTATGGAAATAAAAGTTTTAGGAACAGGTTGTTCAAAATGCAAAACTCTTGAAAAAATAACAAGAGAAGCTGTTACAAAATTAGGAATTGATGCAGAAATAGTAAAAGTTGAAGATATTGAGAAAATAATGGAATACGGAATATTTCGCACACCCGGACTTGTGATTGACGGTGAGGTTGTTGTAAATGGCCGTATCCCTTCAGCAAATGAGTTAAAAGAATTATTAACTACACATCTGTAATGCAATGAAACAAGTAAAATCTGTTATTCTTGGTTATTGTTTTTTAAGCTTATTATTGTCCTGCAACGCACAACCCGGGAATAATAATAATCCGGATTCAGAAACGTCTGATAAAGTAAATGTGTATTATTTTCATTTTACACGACGATGTGTAACATGCATAACTGTTGAAGAACAGTCAAAGCTTGCGGTTGAACAACTATACCCCGTGCAGATAAAAAACGGGCAGGTTTCTTTTACATCCTTAAACATGGATGAAGAGAGCAGCAAATCAACAGCAGAAAGACTTCATGTGTCAGGACAAGCGTTATTGATTGTAAAAGGTGATAAAATATTAGATCTAACTTCACAGGGATTTTTGTATGCAAGATCAAATCCTGATAAACTTAAAGAATCAATAAAAGAAGCAGTTGATAAGCTATAATCTCAAAGTTATTGAAAAATGGTTGAGAATTTAACCAGACTTCTTGATAATAGTTCATTGCCAATTCTTTCTGCGTTTATCCTGGGAATTATGACAGCAATAAGTCCCTGCCCGCTAGCAACCAATATAACTGCGATAGGATTCATTAGCAAGGATATTGCCAGTAAGAATAGTATCTTTTTAAAAGGTATTATATATACTTCAGGCAGGATTATTTCCTATACAGGTCTTGCCTTTATCTTATATCTGGGAGCTGACCAGATTAAAGTATCAGGATTTTTCCAGCAATATGGTGAAAAAATTATAGGGCCGGTATTAGTAATTGCGGGACTTTTTATGCTGGGGATTATAAAACTAAATATCCCTTTTATTAATAATATCGGACAAAAGCTTCAAAAGAAAAAAAGAAAAGGCTATTGGGATGCTTTAATGATTGGATTGATTTTTGCTCTGGCTTTTTGTCCGTATAGTGGTGTATTATACTTCTGTATCCTCATACCAATGACAATAACCTCAGTTTCAGGTTTGTATTTACCTGTTGTTTTTGCAATAGCAACAGGAATCCCGGTTATAATTTTTGCATGGCTTATTGCCTATACCGTATCTGGTGTAGGAAAATTGTTTAATAAATTAAAGATTTTCGAGATTTGGCTTAGAAAAATTGTAGCACTCTTATTTATAGGGATCGGGATATATTATATTATTATTATTTTTTTCTAATATTGTTTAGAAATAAAGATTATTACTAAATAATTAACAATTAATTTATACATGGATTGGAGAAAAGAAGTTAAAATATTCTCCTGGTTATCAGGATTTTTTATAGTGGCATACTTCATGCCTCTCGGTATTGATCGATTTAGCAATGCACTATTCGAAGCATTAAGACTTCTAAAATGGTATGCCCGGGAACATGTGATATTATGCCTTGTTCCTGCATTTTTTATTGCCGGAATCATAGCAGTTTTTATTAATCAGGATGCAGTAATAAAATATTTCGGAGTAACAGCAAAAAAGTGGAAAGCATATCTTATAGCTTCTGTATCAGGTACCATACTTGCTGTTTGCAGCTGTACAATACTTCCATTATTCGCAAGTATACATAAAAAGGGAGCGGGTTTAGGTCCTGCAATTACTTTTCTATACTCCGGTCCTGCTATTAATATTATGGCAATAATATTAACAGCACGTGTTTTGGGTTTTGAATTAGGTATTGCACGAATTATAGGAGCTGTAATATTCAGTATAGTTATTGGCATAATCATGGCTTTTCTATTTAGAAAGGAAGAAAATGAAAAAGTAAAAAACCAACCATTTATTCAACATGTCGCATCAGACCGCCCATTATGGAAAACTTCTTTTCACTTCTTTGTTCCCGTATTAATTCTTCTGTTTGCCAATTGGGGCGAACCTGGGACATCTCAGGGATTATTCAATTTCATTTGGCTTTATAAATGGTATATCACCGGTTTTTTAGGATTATTGTTCATATATTCCTTAATAATAATTCTCAGGATTAAAACAACATATGTTAGCATAGCTACTATCACTGTAATTATTATGATTCTTATTACAAAAGATCCTGTGATTTCTTTTGTTGTGGCTATCGCATGTCTCACCATTCTTTTGCTAATTACCCCCGGAGAATCACAAGACTGGTTAAATGAAAGCTGGGGTTTTGCCAAACAAATACTGCCTTTGCTGGCTGCAGGAATTTTAATAGCAGGTATCTTGCTTGGTTCAACACAGGGTGAAGGTTTAATACCTGATAAATGGGTATCTTTAATGGTTGGTGGCAATTCTTTATTATCAAACTTTTTCGCTTCGGTTTTTGGAGCATTTATGTATTTTGCTACTCTTACTGAAGTGCCGATTATTGAAGGATTGTTAAATAATGGCATGGGACAGGGGCCAGCCCTGGCATTATTATTGGCAGGCCCGGCAATATCACTACCTAATATGTTAGTAATCAGGGGTGTAATTGGAACGCGGAAAACAATTGTTTATATTATACTGGTGTCTTTTATGGCAACTATTAGTGGATTAATTTATGGAGCAATAATATGAAACCTTTAACCATAAAATAGTAATGAAAAATAAACAAAATTTGTATGCTAATCTTGAAGGATGGATTTCTGTTGTAGCAAATATATTGTTATTCGGATTAAAATTCTGGGCAGGAATTGTATCAAATTCAATTGCAATTATAGCGGATGCATGGCATACATTATCTGACAGTATTAGTTCCGTTATTGTACTGATTGGAGTTAAAATATCAAGGAAACCTGCTGATAAAGAACATCCCTTTGGACATGGCAGAGCTGAACTTATAGCATCAGTAGTTATAGGAGTATTATTGGCGCTAATCGGCTTTGAATTTGTACTAAAAGGTATAGAAAAAATAAGGAACAAGGAAGATGCAACTTATGGCACAATAGCAATAATTGTTACTATTATTTCAATTGTTATAAAGGAGTTGCTTGCTCAATATGCTTTTTGGGCAGCAAAAAAAACAAATTTGAAATCCCTGAAAGCAGATGGCTGGCATCATCGTAGTGATGCTATTTCATCAGTTGTAATACTATCAGGGATTATTTTAGGCAAATATTTCTGGTGGATTGACGGGATACTTGGTATTTTAGTCGGCATTCTGATATTTTATGCTTCATATAAGATATTGAAGGAAGGCATAAATCCCTTAATTGGTGAAGAGCCTGATATAGATATGATTAATAATATAAAGAAAATCTCAAACCGCGTAGCAAATACTGAAACTGCTATACATCATATCCATATCCATAAATACGGAAACCATACGGAAATAACTTTTCATATGAGATTACCAAAGGATCTTATTCTTGATAGAGTTCATAATATTGCTACAAATATTGAGGCTGATATTAAAGAAGAACTTGACATGGAGGCAACAATACATATGGAGCCTTTATAATA
>CBFCXR010000078.1:0-10391 GCA_965602045.1 uncultured Bacteroidales bacterium
CTTTTTTTTCTATAAACTGCATCTCCGATTTTACGCATAAATTCAAGTTCTTCTTTATTAAGAGGTCCTCTCTGAACTTCAGCAATGTTAGCCTCCAGTTGTTTTATATTAGTTGGTGCAGTTAAGCATACCTTAACATTTGGATTTGAGAGGACAAACCTGTAACACATACCGGCTGTAGGTAAAGGTTCTTCTTTTGGCCATTTTCCAGGTCTTCTTAACAAATATCGCCAGCGTGTGGCCGTAAAGCTAATTACATTTGTCTTATGCTTTTCAATATAAGGGAATATATCTTGTTCCGCTCCCCTGTGAGCAGCATTATATCTAATCATTAAAGTATCAACCGAACCGTTATCGGCAAGTTGCCCGGCAAATTTTCTATTATGAGTAGATAATCCAATATGGCGGATCTTTCCCTCTTCTTTAAGTTTATTAAGCTCCTCAATTGACCTTTCTGAAAATTCTTTCTCTCTTAGAACACCCAGCAGAAAGAAAAAGTCAATGTAATCGGTATTTAACTGGCGAAGTCGTTTTTCCAGGGTTTTACGATAATTGAAATGTCCCGCTATAAAATTATATGCTCCGGTAACAATATAATACTTATCCCTGTTTATGCTCATAATATCTTTGGTTACGCTAATCATCTGATTGTCAATTCCAAAAAGAAAAAACAAATTAACACCCGAATCAACAGCCTTATAAATTGCTTTTCTTCCCGGTCTGTATGTTGCCGATAAGCCAAGTCGAAATACCTTCCGGGAATCATTATTTATCGAAGTATATAAAAAATCTTCATTCATGATTCTATTTATAAATTCAATTTATTATAATCAATTATACAATTATAACTACTCAAAATATTCAAATGCATCAATAATATCCAGATATACTCCATCAAATCCGGCAGTGATTATTTTATGCAGATATGAACCTTCAATTCCGAAAATAATATTCTGCCATTCCTTACTCCAATATCTGACTTTAAAATTGCCTGGCCAATGAGGATTTTCAGCTGCCAGCCAGATCGGGGGATTGATATTCCACGCATTTTGCCAGTAAAAGCGATAATCTTCTGCCTCACCGATACTCATATATGAAATCACGAGCCGTTTACCTCCATTATCCTTGGTTTTTAATGTATTAATCTCGGAGGATGTGAATTCTTCTTCGTCAAAAAAGAAGTCAATCATAATAAGATCATAGTTTGTCTCTGATAATGCTGCAATAAAATCACTCTTTAATGCGAAGTTTTCAGGATTTAACAAAAAAAGAAAATTTTGAGCTTCAGAAAGTGAGTTAATATCATCTGTGTTAACATTATATGGCTCATCAGGATATTCCGGTATCACATTTAGTTCTCTTTCCGGTGCTGCAAAAGATATGTAATTTTTAAGATTATTCTTTTCATAAGATATATCCATTTTTTCATGTGAAAAGCAATAGTCAGTAACCATTACTTCAATATCATTTTCTTCACAAAGATCAAGAAATACCATCATATAATCTGTCTCTACTTTTGGTGTTGGCTCATCATCTTCATCATAGCCATAAAGGAAATCCTCGCGTCCAACACCATCAATCGAACTTAAATATATAATTGCCGGGGAACCATCGGTATCCCCGTTATCTGTTACAAGTTCCTGCCCGTTTTGGGGGATAATAATAAAATTATTATCAAGATTCTTTGCATAAGTACTAAGGTCTTGTACAAATTTTCTCATTTCCTGTTTATAATCAACCATACCATTTTCATCATCGTCATTTCCACAAGAATAGAAAATAACTATAGCTGTAAAAAATAAGTACTTTATAATTTTCATATTTTATTAATCTGTTATTAAGAAAATCTTTAATGTTAAATTAAAAATATTGCTCAGCAAATTAATAAAAAATCATTTAAAAGATTGGATTCTGTTGATTTAAATTATAGCTCATGACTTTGGCTGAGACTAAGGTCTCCTGCGCTATCACCTGCGTTATACTTCTGTGGCTAAAAAACTATGGAGAGTGAAAGAAAAGGCTAACGAAAACAAAAGTTTTCAGGTATTTATCTTTTCTCTGCCAGGTCAGGATATAAATAATTTTTCACCCACAAATAATTGGGTTCTATATCAAGTATTTTTCTGTAAATATCATTGGCCTTACTCAATTCATGAGCTTCACTATACCAGCGTCCTAAATTAGTTAAAACGAGAAGATATAACCAGTTAGCATCAAGCTCATATTCACCTAACTCAAACATACTTACAGCTTTTTCATGGTAATATATGGCTTTTTTTAAGCCCCCTCCCAGAATTTTCGGCATATAATATTTCATATTACCTAATTCCATTAACACCTTAGCATTATCCTTATCTAACTCCACTGCTTTATTTATGCTTTTTACGCTTTTAATACCAAAATCGATGGCCTTTATAGGATTCAGACCGATTTCAAAACCATATAATGCTCCCTGGAGTGAATAAATTTCAGCCTGGGAAGAATGGTATTTTAATAATGTATTAGCATATTTTCTGGCTTTATTGAGATAGTAACGGCCTTTGGATTTATCGTTAACAATAATGCAATAAGCTATATATCCATATAAAGTATAAGTCAAATCATAAAGGCACTGAATGTTATTGCTTTCATAATAATTTTCTTCCATTTTCTTCATGTGATCCTCCCACAAGTCCATTTGTCCCTTGATAAACGCATTATATATTTGTTCTTGATAACACAATTGTCCGGATGAATAAGTTATTGATATAAAAAGTAGAAATAAAACAAATAACAATTTGTTAATCTTATTAAAATTCAATTGCCCTGTTTTTCCAGTTTCCATATTTAACTGATTTATTATAAAAGGCTTTTAATACAACAAAAATAAATGTAATTTGTTGAGGAATAATTAGTAATACGTTATACAACACAGATTGTCTGCTTAAAATTGAAACAAGCATCCTTAATAATATGGACAGGATAACAAAAATTAAAGCAAGTAGATAATTTGATGCAAAGATTATTATAAAAATACCAAACGTAGTAATAAGTGTAAAAAGTGAGGTTAAAATTATACTATTACCAAAAAAGGCAATAACATTTTTTGAAAATCCCTCAATACTCTCTTTATAATTATTATACATACGGCATTTTATTTGTCCGTTACTTATTAGTGTTTTAGCCTTATATCCTTTTCTTTTTATCAATTTCACTATTTCTATATCTTCAACTTTGTGGCCTTTAGCTTTTTCATGCCATTGATTCTTTCTGTATATATCTGCTTTAAATAACATAAACTGCCCATTTGCCGCTGACAATGAGGTGTCAGATGTGTATTCTACTAATACTAACGGTAATAAAGAAACTAAGATCCAGTTCATCAATGGCACAGTTAGTTTTTCACCTGTAGTAATCATCTCCTGCTGAGGAAATATTGAAAGTAGTGCAATATCTTTATTTAACAAATACCATAATGAATTACCTATTAATCCATTTTCAATTATTACATCAGCATCAAGAAATAAAAAATATGAACCCTGAGCTTTTAATGATAATTGATGACATGCATAATTCTTTCCCAACCATCCCCCGGGAAGTTCTTTACCTGCTACAAACCTTATCTTATCAGACTTTTCAACATATTTATTTATAATTACAGGAGTTGCATCATCTGACATATCATCATAAATAATAACTTCATAGTTCTGGTAATCCTGATTCAGAATATTATTAATAAGGTTGCCAATATTCTTCTCTTCATTTCTGGCAGGAATTAATATTGAAATAAATGGTTCTTCAGTAATACTTTTTGGTATTAACCATTGTCTTGATATAATATTTAAAGCAGCTATAAATATTCTGAGAATTAAAAACCCAAGAACTATGTATGAAATTATTATCATAAATTATTCTTTCTGACTTTGAATGCACTTTGCTAAAAAGTCATTATATGCCTCTTCTATTTCATCATGACTATATTGGCCCTTATATTCTATAAGATTCATGGTTAACACCGGCCTTTTATTTGAAAAATAGTCAGTCAGTACAACGAGAAATATCATTTGAAATTCACTATCTGTACCTTGCAGGATTTTTAATAATCCTGTTTCAAATTTTACAGGATAGTGGTATGATGACTGAATTTCACCCTGAGGGTAAAATAACAATATATTTGAAGGATCATCCAGAAGGGAAATACAAAAATCAATTGATTCAACAACGGATCTTTTCTTTTTATCAACTGAAAATGCTCCTGCTTTACTTAAAATTCTATACTTTTTTAATTGCTCTTCGAGCATCATTACATGAAATTTCTTATGAAATAATTTGTAATTCAGATATACCACAAAAAATCCGTCCCACCAGCTAAAATGATTAGCTATAATTATTGTAGGCATATGCCTGAGTTGTATCTCTGAATTAATTATAATTTCATGAAAATGCCTTTTTAGCATTATTCTGGTATATTGATTAAATAACCATATATAAAAAGGCCTTTGTTCTGATTTTATCATTATTAGTAAATTATTTATAATTACAAAAGCAGATTTAATCCTAAAAAAAAGATAAACTGGACTAACAGCAAATGTATTGAGATTACGTTTTTAATATCAGTTCGGGCAGTATATAATAACCCAATGAATCCACAGGACAGTAAAAACCATGCAACATAATTCTGTAGGGGAATTTTATCAGTTATCCAATTCCACATTGATAATTTTATTGCTACAGGCTCTAATATTAAGTCAAAGATTAGCATTATTAATCCCCCAATTAATATTCTTATAATTACAGGATATTTTAGCTTATTAATTAATATAAATGTACAATATATTAATATAAACCAGTTAAATCCTATAATTAATGGTGTATTCATTATTTTTATACCAAGTACACTATTGTTATATGTATAATTGCCGAAGATTAAGCCGGTATTTACTCCAATAAGCTCTGCTATAAAGCCTAATATACATAACGATATACTGTAAATTACAAATTTGAATCCCCAGTTTTTGTTAAAATACAGAATAAAGAACAAATTAATGAGTATAGCAAAAGGAATAATATATATAAATAAATTCCTGGAGTACGGTATACTGAGGCCTATCAGGCCAACGATGTAATAAATGATGATAAATTTCTTTACTGAAAACACAGATAATTTAATATATTTCTTCATTTATTAAGTGAATAAGATTTAGTAATTTTTTCGGTTACAATTTTTGCTGATGCAAGGCATAGAGGAATACCCCCACCCGGATGTACACTTCCTCCGACAAAATATAATCCTTTAAATCTATTAATAAAGTTTTTATGGCGAAGAAAAGCAGCCAGTTTACTATTTGAACTGTTACCATATATTGCTCCCTTATATGAAGCAGTATTATTTTCAATTGTTCGTGGATCTGCATAATCTTCGTATTCAATATATGATTCTATGTTTGTATTTAATATCTTATTGATTTTTAATATTATATGTTTTCGTGCTTCATTCACTAGTTTATCCCAGTCCTGGCCGGAATTATTTGGAGCATTAATCATTACAAACCAGTTTTCGCATCCCTTTGGAGCATCAGCAGGTATGTATTTTGAACTAATATAAATATAAACTGTAGGATCATTATAGATCATTTTCTTTGTAAAAATGTGTTCAAATTCAGTTTTATAACATTCGGAAAAAAGTATATTATGTATTTCAAGGTTAGGATATTCATTTTTTATCCCCCAGAAGAAAATAACAGCTGAAGAAGATAATTCCTGTTTTAACAGGTATCCTGGTATTTTTTTCCCGGGCAGCAGTTGATAATATAATGAGAAAATATCAACATCACTTATAACAATATTACTTGAATAATTTTTACCTTTTACTTCAACACCCTTGACATTACTTCCGTTTGTAATAATCTTATCTACCTTACTGGATAATAAAAATTCCACTCCCTTATCCCGGGCCAATTTATATAACACATCAACAAGGTTATACATGCCTTTTTCAGGTAAGAAAGCTCCTGTATTATGTTCCAGGTGAGCAATAATGTTTAATGTGGCCGGGGCTTTATAAGGATTTGAACCATTATAAGTTGCATAACGATTAAATAACTGTACTATTTTTTTGTTTGTAAACCATAGCCTGTTTCTTTCATACATTGTTTTAAAAGAATCCAAATGCCGAAATTTACAGGCTATATTGAGTGAGGGCGTGGAGAAGATATTTTCAAATGTTCGAAACGGACTAAAAATAAATAATTCTTTTGTTAAATCATACATATACTTACTTCTCTGCAAAAAGTTTAACACATTTTCTTTTTTTTCACCGGTTTTATTTTCTATTTCAGAAGCAAAATCTTTAGTATTTCTAAATGAATTAATAATAGTCCCATCTCTATAAAAATATTTACAAATTATTTCCAGCTGTTTAAAATTTATCAAATGTTCTGTTTTAGGATAGGAAAACATTATTAATTCGTTTATTAATTCCGGCATTGTCAATAGTGAGGGCCCAGTATCAAACCTGTAATCCATGACAGACTTATCGGAAATTTTCCCACCCGGCCTGTTATTTTTCTCAAATACTTTTACTTTAAAGCCTAATTCTGAAAGTCTCAGTGCACAAGCGATTCCTGCTATACCGGAGCCTATTATAATAATTTCTTTATTCATAAAAGAATAATCCTGTGTTATATAATCGTCAATTAAAGACCCAAATTTTATTAAATTGCTTTTTATTAATAAATCAGGTCTAAATTTATTTAAATAACTTTATATCGTAGTCTCTGTATTTTTCAAAATGTTCAGTAAATTTATTTCTTTATTTGGAAAATCTTAAATTGTAAAATACTTATAATAAAGTAGACATTATATTTTATCAATAATTTTTACCTATTTAATAAAAACTTAAGGCAAACTGTTGAATATTTTGTTTGTTTTTTTATTAAAAGTTATAACTCAAGAGAATATCATTCTAATATAGAAAATGAGTAAAAATGTACTTGTAATAGGTGCGGGTTTGGGAGGTTTAGCAACCGCATTAAGACTTGTAAAAAGAGGATATAAGGTACATATAGTAGAAAAATATAAGCAGGCTGGAGGCCGTTTGAATCAAATCACAGTTGATGGATTTAAATTTGATTTAGGCCCTACATTCTTTAGTATGAGCTATGAGTTCGATGAATTAATAAAAGACTGTAACATCACACTTCCTTTCACCATTAAAGAACTGGAACCTTTATATGCTGTTAATTTCAGCAGTAATGAAAAAACATATTATATTTATAAAGACCTGAAGAGACTGGCTGAACAGTTTATTGAAACAGAACCCGATTTTAAAAATAAACTAGACAGGTACCTTATGTCGGCAGGCAATTTTTATAATATTACTGACCCACTTATTATAAAATCCAATTTTAACTCAGTCAGCGATTTTCTGCTAAAATTATTTAAAGTTCCTGTCATCTATACTCCAAGGCTTTATAAAAGCATGTGGCAGGAAGCAAGCAGATATTTCAGTTCCTATGAAGTAAGAACAATTATGTCTTTGGTCGCATTTTTTCTGGGTAGTACTCCATTTAATACTATGGCTATTTATAACGTGTTAAATTATACCGAGTTAATGCATGACGGATATTATAGTGTGGATGGAGGCATGTATAAAATAGTTGAAGGATTAATTAAAATACTGGAAAAGGAAGGAGTTAAATTCTCTTATAATACAGAAATTATTAATTATAAAAAAAACAATAATACAATATCAGGATTTGTTGATCAACAAGGTAATGTGTGGGAATCTGATATTTATATTATAAATGCAGATGCAGCATTATTCCGAAATAAAATATTTAAAAGAGAAAAGTATAACGATAAGAGAATCGCCAGGATGAAATGGTCTATGGCTCCGTTTACTATTTACCTGGTTGTAAAGGGCACCATTGATAATCTGTATTATCATCAATATTTTTTAGGGGATAACTTTAAAGCTTATTCCAGGAAGATTTTTAAAAATGCTATTAATCTTAACAAACCTTATTATTATGTTAATCTGATATCAAAAACAAATGGGAATGCTGTTCCAAAAGGTTTTGAAGGTCTCTTTATTTTGTGCCCTGTTCCTGATTTGAGATTTAAGTCTGACTGGGATGATAAGGAAGAAGTTGCTGATAACATTATTGTGGATCTGTCGAAACGGTTAAAATTCAATATAAAATCAAATATAGTTGCAGAGGCTATCCTGACGCCTGTTAACTGGCAACAGATGTTCAATCTTTATAAAGGCAGCGGACTGGGTCTTGCTCATAATTTTACTCAAATAGGAGGATTCCGTCCAAAGAATTATGATGAAGTTTACAATAATGTTTTCTATGTTGGGTCTTCTACTGTGCCAGGTACCGGACTACCAATGGCAATTATAAGTTCAAAACTGGTAACGGAACGCATAATTAATAAATATGGACCTTTATCTTAAAAATGCTATAAAGTGTAGTAAAACTACTACTAACAATTACAGTACTTCCTTTTCGCTGGGAATAAGACTTTTAAATAAAAAGTACAGGAATCAAGTATATGCTATCTATGGATTTGTCAGATTCGCTGATGAGATTGTTGATAATTTTTACAATTTTAACCGGCAAGAATTATTTAAAA
This sequence comes from uncultured Bacteroidales bacterium, assembly GCA_965602045.1. Taxonomy (GTDB): domain Bacteria; phylum Bacteroidota; class Bacteroidia; order Bacteroidales; family UBA10428. The sequence goes on from CBFCXR010000078.1 coordinate 8,620, forward strand.
ATTTCAAAAAGGATACATACGAGGCTATGAATAAGAAAATTAGCAGTAATCCTATACTACATAGTTTTCAATATATTGTGAATGAATATGGCATAGAGAAAGAACTCGTCGATTCTTTTCTTACAAGCATGGAGATGGATCTTCATAAATATGATTACAATGAATCCCAGTACAAAAAATATATTACCGGTTCGGCAGAGGTGGTGGGATTAATGTGTCTGAAAGTATTTTATACGGACAATGAAAAAGAATATGAAAACCTGAAATTCTATGCACAGAAACTTGGAGAAGCTTTTCAGAAAGTAAATTTTTTACGCGATATAAGGGATGATTTTAAAATGAGAGGTAGAGTATATTTTCCGGGTATCGACTTTGATAATTTTACAACACGGGATAAAAAAAGTATTGAATCTGAAATACTTGAGGATTTTAATAATTCAATAGAAGGGATTAGAAATCTTAAAAAGGAAGTAAGACTTGGTATTTACCTGGCATATAATTATTTTATGACTTTGTTCAGAAAAATTGAGAAAACAAAGGCAGAAAATCTAATACAAAAACGTTTCAGGATAAATAACTTCAGAAAAACATTATTATTAATCAAATGTTATGTTGAACACAAACTGAATCTTATCTAAAGTTTTTTTATGAATAAATTAAATCTGAAAATAAAAATAGATATAAATTCCGGTTTCTGTTTTGGAGTAACAAATGCAATTAACAAAGCTGAAAATATACTTCAACAAAAGCATGAATTGTATTGTCTGGGTGAGCTTGTCCACAATAAGGAAGAATTAAGAAGACTTGAACAAAAGCGTTTAAAAATTATAAAATATGGTGACCTAATAAATATTGAAAATAAAAGGATTTTATTCAGGGCACATGGTGAACCGCCTGAAAGTTATAAGCTGGCAAAAAAAAATAATAATACTATTATTGATGCTTCCTGCCCCACAATTTTAAAAATTCAAAAACAGATAAAAGATTCGTATAACAACAAAGAAAATATATACATTTTTGGAAAGCATAACCATCCTGAAATTATCGGATTAACGGGCCAGGTTAATAATAATGCAATTGTATTTGAAGACATTAATGAACTTAAAATAAACAAATTACCCAGGAAGCTTACTCTTTTCAGTCAAACTACAAAAGATATTAATAGTTTTTTTGAAATAGTAGATATCCTAAAACAGAATGGTATAGATGTAAAAGTTCAAAATACTATTTGCAAACAAGTTTACAAAAGACAGGAAGAATTGAATGACTTTGCAAAAGGACACAATAAAATTATATTTATTGCTGACAAAAGCTCATCTAACGGGAAAGTGCTGTTTGATGAATGTAAAAACATTAATCCGGAAACATATTTTGTGAGTTCTGTAATGCAGATTAAAAAAGAATGGTTTAACAAAAATGAAAGTGTTGGAATATGTGGTGCAACATCAACTCCCATGTGGCTGATGAAGAATGCTAAAAAATACCTGGAGGCATTTTAAAATTACTTATACCGCTATCTGTCCAGCCAGTTTTTAAAATCCTTAACTTTCTCCCTGCTCACAATTGCATCTTCATCAGGTGGAATTCTTAGAACAATTTTCAGGCGGCTGTTTGAATAAGCAATAATATCTTTGATCGCATTTAAATTAATAATGAACTTCCTGCTTATACGGAAAAATAATCGCAGATCAATAAGCTTCTCCAGTTGGTCCAAATAATAATCTATCGCATAATTTTTCCCTCCCTTTGTGCATATAAACGTACTCTTCTCA
>CBFCXR010000079.1:0-10373 GCA_965602045.1 uncultured Bacteroidales bacterium
CTGTCCAGAACCTGGACTAATTCAATCTGGCTTGAACCAAATATCGGACTAAAAGCTCCAAGTCTTGGTTTACTATGCTCTAACAATATCCTTCTGATTTTTTTATCACCACCCGGAAGAAATGAAAATTCTTTAAAAACGTCAGTATTATCGTATATAACATCATCATATCCTAAAATACTGCTGTAAAATGCTTTTGACTTTTCAATATCAGAGACTCCAATAATTGCACCGTATGTAGCGCCGGTTAATTTTTTTTCGTTTTTAAACCATGATTTACTTGGAACAATTTGAAATATATTATTATAAGGGTCGCTAAGGAAGAAATGAAGATTTTCATTTGGATCCAACAATAGTCCGCTGAAAACATTTATTTTTTTGGATTTGTAAAATTCATATGTTGCCTTAACATCTTTGCTTTTTATTTTGGCAGCATAAATGCCGAGATCGCCAATTTGTACCTTAAATTTTGCAGACTGGGGAACTCTTTCTGTATATTGCCAAATTTCAAATCCACCGCCACCCTGCAGGTTTAAGGCAAATGCAGCATGTCTTTTCTGAGGCTCACCTCCCGTATACTGACTCATTAATTCAGCAGTTGAATTGTCCTGAAATATTTTTATATCAACCCCAAAATGCTCCTTATACCAGTTCCAGGCGTCATAGATATTATGTACACCAATTCCAATCTGTTGTATTCCACTTATGATTTTTGCATTCATCCAGATTGCCTTAGTTTAACAATTTAAATATAGTAATATTTGATAAATATTCTATGTCGGGTTTATTTTTGATGATATTAAATAGAAGATATTAGGAAAATACTTTTTGAGGTAAACCATTAGTATTTCATTCCCGCCAACATATACTTCCTTTTTTTTCCTGCTTATTGCATTAACGATTTTTCTTGCACATTTTTCGGTGGGCATTCCTTTTGCCTGGCCATCATCCATAGTTCCATAAGGTTTTCCCTCATTAGTCAGTGCATTAATGGAAATATCTGTTTTTATCCTTCCCGGGCATATTATTGTTACGTTTATATTTTCTTTTTTATGTTCTAACCTTATTGTTTCAAAAAATCCGTGTAAAGCATGCTTGGATGCTGAATATGCTGATCTGAGCGGGAAACCGAATTTCCCGACTATACTGCTGGTAACGGCAATAGTACCGCCACCGTTTTTGATCATATGAGGTAAAACTGATTTTGTTAAAGTGATTGCTCCAAAATAATTTATTTCAAATACTTTTCTGTCAACTTCAACAGGTGTTTCAACAGCAAGCGCCCTTTGGCTTATTCCTGCATTATTTATCAAAATGTCAATTCTGCCCGCTTGTTTTATAACATTTTCAACTATTCCCGGAATTTCATCGCTTTTTAAAAAATCAAGAGGCACTACTATAGCAGATCCGGGACGAAGAGCATTAAACCTATCACTTATCGCCTTTAACTTATCTACTTCCGGAGAAGATATAATAATTTTAGCTCCCCTGGTTACCAGTTCAGAAGCCAGGGCCTCTCCAATTCCGGATGATGCCCCGGTTATCCATACTATTTTATTTGTGAAATCCACATTAAGTTAAATTAAATTAGCATTATATTCTGTAATTTTATTCATACTTGCGATAATATCCTTTCTCAGTGCTTTTAATTGCAGGATTCTTTTATCTTTTATCCTGATTAACCTGCTGTATCTGAATTTAGCATTTAATTTCTTCAAACGTATATAGTACGGAAAAGTAAATATGCCGGTGAGAGGTATTGATACAAAGTATGCCAGTTTTAACCATATAGGATCAATAAATATTTGTGCCAGCACAATTAAGATTATATAATATACCGGAAATATTAACATTCCTAAAACAAACTTAAATGAGCTGTGAAATTGCAGATCTTTGATTTTTCTAATATATTGGGCAGGGATCTTATATGGTATATAGTTGTTTATTAATCCCAGAATTTGGACTGGTGACAATAATATTAATAAAAATGATTCCAGTATGCGGGTTAGAAAGGGATACTTTTCCTTTCTTAAAACCCAGTCACGTAAATTTAAATTTTTTAATCCTTCAGTATACGTTTGCATTTTTTTACTAAGAGAATTTATCTCATCCGGATTTTTACTTCTGTATTTGTCAAGAACTGATATCATTTTTTTATCCGCATTGAACCTGTCAAGGAGTGTATTGCCATTAATTTTTAATTTTTTACGCATATCAGCATTGTACACAATCCTTAAATTCTGATACAAATCATAATATTCTTCTGTCTGAATGTCAATTATTAACTCACTTATCTCTTTACCGAGCTTTTCCCGGAGATTGTTTACAGCCTGATTATTATTCTCAGTATAAAGATCATAGTATTCAGACACTTCAATCGGTGCCCCGTAATTAATAAATAATGTACTTTTATAGTTCTGGTAATGGCTATAATCAATGCCAACAGGTACGATTTTTACTCCCGGATTATTTTTATATTCTTCCTGAGCCATAAAAGCTATCCTGAATATTCCTTTTTTTAAAGGGCGCAAACGTCTTTTATCGCTATGCGAACCTTCAGGAAACATACCTAACGGATTGATTTTATTCTTTAATACAGATAAAGTAATATCAAACACTTCATCATTTCTTTTGACACTTGAGGCTCCGTCTCTCATCCTGTATATAGGTGATATATTTATAAAAGTGAGAAGGCGGATTAAAAAACGTCCCTTAAAAATATCTGCCCGTGCTAAAAATACGGGCTGGCATTTTGTAGAATAAACAAAGGCCAGGGCATCTATTAAAGCATTTTGATGATTTGCCGCAAGAATAACGGATTCATTCCTTGGCATATTAGCCGGGTTGTTAATATATATTTTCTTAAAATAGCAACGATAGTGCAGGTTTGAATAACATTGCAGCAAGTAATAACCTAATGACCATTGATCTATAGTTTTACTCATAAAATATCAGAAAATAAATTAATTTTTCACAAATATATTATTTAGGATTTAAATTAAATAAGTCCCGGGATATATTTATCTGTTTAATAGCCTGGAGGACCATATAGAGGCAATACCTAAACCTGCAAGTATATGCCATATACCCCACCAGGCAGCAATAAACGCCATTCCACCGATACCTTTTTCAGGAAAAATTCCCGTAACCAACAGAAGTACAAGTGCAAGGGCAGAGTTCTGAATACCTGTTTCAATTGCAATTGAACGCCTGTCAAGTCTGGAAACCCTTAATAGCGAGGCAAAGCTATAGCCTGTAAGTAATGCTAATCCATTGTGGATTAGTACTATTATAAATATATATTTAATATATTGGATAAAATAATTATAATTGCTCATGAAGGCTGCTAATACCATACCTGCAAAAATTATTATTGATATAGTTTTTATGGGTTTAACAATTTTGCCGGTTGTAACGGGAAATTTACTGTTAAACCATATACCTGATAATAACGGGATGCCCAGTATAATAAAAACGGTTACAAACATGTCCACAGGATCTATTTTTAAATCAGGAAAAAGCTCCGGATCTATTTTACTCATATAATTTAAAAATATTTCTCCCCAGATTTTAAAATTAAGGGGTGTTAAAATAATGGCGGACAAACTGGCTATTGCGGTTAAACTTACAGATAAAGCAACGTTAGCCCTGGCCATAGATGAAATAAAATTAGAAATATTACCTCCCGGGCATGAGGCTACTAGAATCATTCCCAGTCCGATTGTTGGAGTTATGTAATTTCTTAATACGATAGTAATTACACAAGTTACAGCAGGAAGTAATACAAACTGTGAAATAACACCCGTAATAGCTGATTTTGGGGTTTTTACCAGCCTCCTGAAGTGTTCAACTTTTATTTGTAATGCAACCCCGAACATAATAAATGCTATAGTAAGATTAAGAATAAATAAGGATTGCGGAGAGAAATTCAACCTTATATTATCTAATAGTTTTAATGATTCCAGCATGAATTCTTTTAATATTTTTTGTATTTATATTGTATAAAAATAATAAGAGTATAATAATTCCAAAAATTTCAGTTATTTTATTTAATATGATTCATATTTGCCGGAATGATTTTATAAATTAAACAATTAATAAATTCCTGAGATTTTAACGGACTAAATATTTAGCAATATGGAAAAATTAGGAAATGACTTTTTTAAAACGGAGCCCGTGACATTAAACGAAAACGTGTTTAAGTTAATTGTTTATATTTCAATGACAGCAGGGCTAAAAGATTGCTAAATGTTGCCATTGCTTGTTGGGTTTCAGTGCTAACTTCCTTTTTTTGAAGTCTTAATAACAGTAATCCGTATAATCCATTAAAACAAATTTCTATTTCATTCAGTGATGAGTCCTGCAATTTCTTATTGAATTCCTGAATGTTACCAGCAGCATTGTCATATAATTTACGATATTTTGATTCCTTATCTGATTTAAGCAACCTGAGATGTATATCATTTAATTCTTTAATTATAGCATTTACAAACTGCAGATGTCCCTTTGCTCTGATATTTTCCACATGCATCATAACTATCAGATCAGCGTACCAGTTTTTGATCTCTTTTATTACTCTTTCGGGATGATTGAATTGAGAAATGATATTTTTTTCAATTAAATCAATATTAAACTTGTATGCTCTTATCATATCCTCAATCTGCCACATATAGAGCACGTATTCAGCAACATTTGATTTTATTTTCTCCTCAGCAATAAGCATAAAGTATAGTATTAATAATGCAAAAATAGTTTAAAACCGGAAATTTTCTAATTATTTTCTTTTCAGTTTATCTATTAGCCGGCGTTCTTTTTTAGTTGGTCTCCCTGAACCTTTATCTCTTTTTAAAAACAAAGTTTCATTGATTTTTAGCTTATTTAACTCCTCAATAGATGTAAGATCCTCATAACATTCAGTTGCTATTTTAGCAGATTGCCTTCTCTGCAGCAATCCTTTAATTTTGTAGGTATATATTACTGGTAATTTTCTGATTAACACAATTTCACCTGTTTTTATTTCCTTTGATGGCTTTACCTGTACATTATCAATAATAACTTTTCCTCTTTTACATGCTTCGGTAGCCTTGCTTCGTGTTTTGTATATTCTTACGGCCCATAGCCATTTATCTATTCGCATTTTTTCTTTTAACATATAAAATGTTGTTTTAAAATGATTTAAATCCTTTATTGTATTATTGTATTGAAAATTCTATTTTTATAATAAAATTTTTAAAATATTAAAAAGATGAAAACAAAACAAATGTTTGGAACGTTTAAAAATATTTTTAAAGTGTTCGTTATCGGTATTATATTGATTTCATTTACAATTATAAGCTGCGATGAGGGAGAAAAAGATGAAGATGCTCCGCAGTTACCACCTAAAGAATCCTTTATTATTGATTTTTCAGATTTTAATAATTCCTCTGATACATTAAAATCAACAAAAGCTACACTTACTTATAAAAACTGGGGGGCAGCATATTTTCAAGCTAGTGTCTGGAATTTCATAATTGCGGTTAAAGGGATAGTGCCGGTTACTGCCTTCGTTGAATCCTTCAATCATCAACCTGTATATGAAGGTGTAAAAACATGGTCATGGACATATGACTATACTATTGGCTCTGCAACCTATACAGCAAAGCTAACGGGTAAGATCCTGGAAACTGAAGAAGTGAAATGGGAGATGTATATTTCAAAAGCCGCATTAATTGGTGCTTATACTGATTTTAAGTGGTATGAAGGAGTTGCAAGGCTTGACAGGACTAGCGGTCACTGGATATTATATAACAATCCTACGGATGTTTATGAACTTATTAGAATAGACTGGACCAAAAACTGGGATAATAATACAGGCGGGATAAAATATACAAATATTGTTCCGGACGGTCCTGAAAACGACGGCTACATAGCTTACGGGGTTGTTGGTGATACTGTTTTTGACGCGTATTACGAGATCTATAATAAAGGAAAAGACAATCTTACGGATATTGAGTGGAACAGAACAACTAAGGTAGGAAGAATTTCAGATCCTTTGACATTCGGGGATGAGGACTGGCATTGCTGGGACAATCTTCTCCTGGATATTGTATGTGCCACTGATTAATTAAAGCTGTAACAAATAAAAACCAGTAATTTCTTACTGGTTTGAAATTCTTTTTTTTCTATTTAATAGCAGAAGTTATTAATAATATTTTCCAATACTGAATTAGTATTTACCTACCTTTTCTTATAAGTATTACTTATATAATTTTAAATAAAAGTTAAACTATGGAGTAAAATTTAATACGGGATTTATTTTTCCGTTAAAAATTCTGTTTATCTCAAAGAACAAAATAACTGATGAAATGCCGGAAAAGATTATTAAAGCCATAACAATTATTTATTCTTCTTAAAAGAGATTCAAGCCCGATAGGGTATATATTTATACGTATTGGTGTCTGAATAATAATTATAAATCATTAAGATATATACAATATGAAAGGAATCATAAAAAATTTATTAATCTGTTTTATTATTGCTCAGTTCATAATAGTAACAAATTGTGATAATACCAAAAAGGGTACTAATTCAGAAAATGAAGCAGGCACATTAGAAGGAAAAATAAGTATATCAGGTGCATTTGCTATTTATCCGGTTACAGTGAAATGGGCGGAAGAATTTCAGAAAATTCATCCAAAAGTAAAGATTGATATTTCTGCTGGTGGTGCTGGTAAAGGAATGACTGATGCTCTCTCTCAAATGGTTGATTTAGGGATGTTTTCACGGGAAGTTAGTGAACAGGAGAAAGACAAGGGAGCATGGTGGATTGCTTTAACAAAAGATGCAGTATTACCAACTGTTAATGCAAGCAATCCGTTTATTAAAGATTTAATGATTTCTGGTGTTACAAGGGAAAAGTTCATTAAAATATTTATAAACGGCGAATTAAGCGCATGGGAAGAATTACTTGGAGGCAGCGCAAAAACTGTAATAAATATCTATACCCGTTCTGATGCATGTGGCGCAGCTGCAATGTGGGGGCAGTATTTGGGCAGGAACCAGGAAGATTTAAAAGGTATTGGAGTATTTGGGGATCCTGGAATAGCTGATGCTATTAAGAATGATATTAACGGATTAGGATACAATAATGTTATTTATATATATGATATTAAGTCACGAATGAAATATGACGGAATGGAGGTTATTCCAATAGACATGAATGGAAATGGATTAGTGGATGAAAATGAAAACTTCTATGGTAGACTTGACAGTATTATGCAAGCCATTAAAGAGGGAATATATCCTTCACCCCCTGCGAGAGACTTATATTTTGTGTCAAAGGGCAAACCTGAAAAACTTGTTGTAAGGGAGTTTATAAAATGGATTTTAACTGAAGGTCAAAAGTATGTAAATGAGGCTGGATATGTTCAATTATCAGAAGAGAAGATCAATAAAGAACTCAAAAAAATCAACGAATAAATTATTACAGGTGAACCGGTCTTTCTTTAGTTTTCTTTCATACTGCTTTGTATCAGTGAATAGAATATCAGGAAATAAGGGTATTGTAGTACTGAGAAATGAGGTGTAATCATTTCTTTACAATCTGAAAATAGTGAGATTTAAAAGGCTTAACCGGCATGTTAGAAACAGGTTTAGTAATATCTGGATGTTAATTTGGCTGTGTTTTATTGTTTTAATGCCGATTTTAATAGGTGCAGGTTTATATTTAAAATCGTTACTTCTTCTTAAAAGTCATTCAATATTTAATCTTATAATATCCAGTGAATGGAAGCCTTTATCAGGAAAATTCGGCTTTTATCCGTTTATTCTCAGTTCACTATGGGTTACTATACTGGCACTTATAATAGCAGGACCAATCTGCTTGCTGGCAGCAATTCATCTTACGCAATATGCAAAAAGACAAGTATTGAAAATAATGAGACCTGTTATAGATATTCTGGCGGGTATACCTTCGGTAATTTACGGAGTTTGGGGAGTAATTGTAATTATCCCTTTTATTTCCAATAAAATTGCGCCTTTGTTTGGAAAGCAGATATCGGGATACAGCATATTATCAGGATCAATTGTGCTATCAGTGATGATTATTCCATTTATTCTGAATATTCTGCTTGAGGTTTTTAAATCAGTTCCGGAAGAGTTACAGGAAGCTTCTCTATCATTGGGAGCAAGTAAATGGCAGACTATAAAATTTGTTACAATGAAAAAAGCTTTCCCCGGAATTATTTCTGCTATGGGACTCGGTTTATCCAGAGCCTTTGGAGAAACTATTGCAGTTCTTATGGTTGTGGGAAATGTAGTAGAAATTCCACGGGGAGCATTTCAGCCAGGTTATCCCTTACCTGCATTAATTGCCAACAATTATGGTGAAATGCTCTCGATCCCCATGTACGATTCTGCGCTTATGCTTGCGGCGCTTATCTTATTTGTTATTGTGCTGATATTTAATCTTGCATCAAGAATATTAATTGTAAGGTTCGAAAATTTAATTTAAAAATGATAAGAAAACTTGCTAAAATAATTGAAGAGGTATTTTTCAGGATTTTAATGTTTCTGTCAACTTGTATAATTGTATTTGCATTGTGCCTGATAATTTATAGCATATTAAAGAAGGGCTTGCCATCGCTGTCTGTTGAAATGTTAACACAAACACCAAAAGGGGGATTCTATTTTGGTAAGGAAGGAGGTATTTTAAATGCTATTATAGGGTCATTATACCTGGCAACAGGTGCGACATTTATAGCTTTTATAATTGGCTTGCCGGTAGCTTTGTATATGAATGTCTTTCTGATTAAAAGGAAAAGATTTGTTAATGCAGTAAGATTTCTTCTTGATTTGTTATGGGGAATACCTTCTATTGTTTACGGAGCATTTGGCTTTACAATTATGATATTTTTAGGGATTAAGGCTTCTTTGTTAGCAGGTATAATGGTTGTTTCACTGTTTATAATACCAATAATGATAAGAGCTATGGATGAAGGATTAAAAACGGTCCCCACTGGAATGATGGAATCTGCAGCTGCATTAGGTGCAACAAAATCTGAAATTGCATTCAGGATTTTTACAAGGCAGTGTTTTCCCTGCCTGATAACAGCAATTTTACTGTCATTTGGCAGGGCAATTGGTGATGCAGCCTCAGTTTTATTTACAACTGGTTTTACAGATCGCATCCCAACATCATTAACACAGCAAACAGCAACATTACCGCTTTCAATATTTTTTCAATTATCATCACCTATTCCGGAAGTGAAAAACAGAGCTTATGCAGCAGCAGTTGTCTTAACAATTATTGTATTAATTATCAGTATAATAGCAAGATTATTATCAGAAAAATACAAAAGAAGAATTATAAAATTTTAAGCAATGGAAGAACCTGTAAAAATTAAGGTTAAAAATTTGAACCTGTATATCAATAAAAAGCATATTCTTAAAAATATAGATATTATTATTCCTAAAAATAAGATAACTGTAGTATTAGGGCCATCTGGCTGTGGCAAAACTACATTAATGAAATGTTTAAACAGATTAACTGATCTTTACCCTGAAATGAAGGTTTCCGGTAAGATATTTATAGATAATGAGGAAATACTAAATAAAAGGAATGACATAACAAAAATTAGAAAGAGAATGGGTTTGCTTTCACAAAGACCATATCCTCTTCCTATGAGTATATATAAAAATATTGCATTTGGATTGAAAATAAGTAATAGAAAAAACAGAAAATTTTTAAACGGAAGAATTGAGCATTACTTAAAACAAGCCAGTTTATGGGATGAAGTAAAAGACAGGTTATATGATCCTGCTTCATCCTTATCAATAGGACAGCAGCAAAGATTATGCCTTGCCAGAGGCTTAGCGGTAGATCCTGATATTATACTGGCCGATGAACCCACATCGGCTTTGGATCCTTTATCCAGTCAGGCAATTGAAAAAAAAATTGCTGAGCTGAAACAAAGTTATACTATTGTTGTTGTCACTCACATATTAAGACAAGCTGTTAGAATAGCTGATTATGTAGTTTTTATGTACCTGGGTGAAGTGATTGAACAGGGAGAAGCAAAGGACTTTTTTGAAAATCCAAAGAAAGATAGAACAAAGTCTTACCTGCAGGGAGTTTTTAATTAAAGATTATGACTGACAGGTTAATGGAGAAAGATGTTGAAAAATATACTGAGGTATGAAGAACATAATATTAAATAATCAATTTTATAGCTTATGAAAACATTCGGATTATTAATACTTGCCATTTTACTAAGTCTTTTTACTACATTTAATTTATTATCTCAACTGTCATTTACGGGTAATATCCGAAACAGGTCAGAATTAAGATACGGCCAGGGGATGCTTCCTGACTCATCAAAATATCCTGCTTTTTT
>CBFCXR010000080.1:0-10285 GCA_965602045.1 uncultured Bacteroidales bacterium
ATATCCTTTACCTTTGGAGATTAAACTTTTGAACGTTAATTGAATATAAAATCAAATATGATGAAAAACTATTTTTTGATATTCTTTTTACTTGTTTTTACTTTCTCTGGTTACTCACAGGTTATTGAGAATGTTGATTATAATCTTGTTGGTAATTCTATAAATATCTTTTATGATATTAATGATTACACCATAGGAGAAAAATACGAGATCGAGGTTAGATTTGTAAATAATGAAGGGCAGGTTGTTATACCACGCACTCTATGGGGAGACTTCGGTATCGTTACAGGTGGTAAGGGAAAAAAGATAGTTTGGTCTGTTTTTCAGGATACCCAGGGCTTAACAGGTAATTATCAGGCAGTGGTTAAAATCTCAAGGAAAATTTATAAAAGACATACCGTGTTCGCTTATATGAACCTGCCGGATGTTAGTCTCATTGGCCTGAAGTATGCCTATGTTGATAAATTCGGAGGTTATATCGGTGCCTCTATAAGATATGATGATGACGATCCGCTTGTAGTTGTCGGCCCTGTCATTAGAGCCTACAAAGCAATATATACATATGCCGGATTTGGAATAAACGTTTTTACACCAGAGGAAATTATTATTGAGGCGGGAACGATAATTACTCCCAGGAAATTAGGGTTTGTGGCATTTGACCTGGGGATAGGTCTGTTTTCTTATACAGAATATAATACTTCTGCTATTCCATCTTTATCTCCTGATGAATCAATTAAAGATGTTTTCATAAAAGTTGGTGTTGGTATTCGTATCAACTAAAATTTATCTGTTGTTAAATTACGTCGCCGGAATTTTATTAATCATTTATTTTCCATCCGGGCCATTCATTTATGATAGAACTACTGGCATTTATCTCGGGTATTTGCTCTTTATCATTTACTAATACTGATTGTAACGAGATATTATCCTTTAAATATTCCGAAAGCTCCCGATAGGTGATATCTCCTTTTGTCCCTTTTAACTTTTTTAGCAAATAATATGTAAATAATCCATGTTCCTCGTTTTTCAGGGGCATAGAAGATTGATCTCCACTGCTGGCGGAAAACGTTATAATATTACCTGACAGTGAGTTTTCCCTGGGTTTGATCCTTACTCCCCTGGCTGCCAGCAATCCCTGATTTCTTGCGCCACCACTAAAACACGCGTCAATAAATACTGTAATTCTTTTTGAAGGGTATTCTGCAAGTTTTGCATATAAATCCTGAAGCCTGATGCCATCTTTGGCATTCCTTCCATTAACATCCACAGGCATTAAATAAGGATCTTTAGTGATTTCATCAGGCAAACCATGACCTGCATAATAAACAAACACCTCTGACTTTCCATTTGTGTTCTTTATAATTAATTTCATCTTTGAGATCGCCTGGTTCATCTGGCCTGTGGTACCATCTAAAAGAAATACAATGTTTTTCGCCGGAATCCCAAGAATGTTCTTTGCATATTCCTTAAATGCGCTTGCATCATTTCTTGCATAATCTACATTTATCTCAGTGTTCAATTCGATCTGATGTGAAGAATAATCCTCATTACCTATGATCAATGCAAATCTTAAATTATTAGTCTGAGCTGTCACAGGAATATTCTTATCAACATCTGAATTTCCCGTGAAAATATAGCCTTTGCTTTCTTTACGCACATACACTATTTCCTTTTTTACATCAGGGTCACTTGCTTCGATGCTTTTTTCTTCTTTTGTAATATTCAGTTGTTTAAACTGGCTCTTGCCTTCCTGTGCCAGGCAATAAAAATAACTTATCGCCAGTATGCCTGCCAGTAAACATATTTTTAGTTTCATTATATTTTTAGTTTAAAGGTTTATCATAAGTAACTATATCCTACACCAAATGTAAAAGAAAAATAGTAATCCTCGTCTTCTTCGGGAAAAATATTCAATGCGGTTTCAATCAAAAATTAATTTAATGGAATGAAAAATATAATTATCTCCAGTATCCAAAAAAATATTTGACCTCATTTATAGCACGCCCACTAATATAACTAACCCTCCCCCCTAACCGGTTTTATATGTGCTTCATGCACTTTTTCATCGGATAATGTGGAAGGGCTGTTAAACAACAGATCTTCACCTGAGCCTGTCTTGGGGAAGGCTATAACATCACGGATAGTGCTCTTATTTTCCAGCACCATTATCAGTCTGTCAATACCCCATGCAATGCCGCCATGAGGAGGCGCACCGTATTGAAAGGCCTCATGCATGTGTCCCACGCTCTTTATCATTTCTTCTTTGTTGTATCCCATATTCCGGTAAGTGGCTTCCAGGATTTCGGGCTTATGTGCCCGCACTGAACCCCCTCCTATCTCATGGCCGTTTACTACCATATCGTACTGCTGGGAAATTATATCACCGATATTTTTTCCTTCCATATGCTTTTTCAAATCTTCCTTTTTAGGCATTGAGAAGGGATTATGCGAAAATGTCCATTTCCCATCATCCGTCTTCTCAAAAAGCGGAAAATCAATTATCCAGGCCGGATGCAATTCTTTATGCTTAACAAGCTTAAGCATTTTGCCCAGTTCCTGGCGAACAGCGTCAAGAGCTTTATTAGCAGTTTTAAAATCGGCTGCCGAGAAAAATACAACATCTCCTTCTTTTGCGTTTACTTCTTTAATGATCTTTACTGCAATATGCTCACCCAAATATTTTATGATAGGAGACTGCAGCCCATGTGTATTTACAACAATATATGCCAGTCCTCCCAAACCATTTTGCTGAGCAATATCAGTAAGTTTTTCAATCTGTCCCTTTGATATCCTTTTGCCGGTGAGCTTGCTGTCAACCTTAATGCATTTTACTATTCCTCCTTCGTCAATTGGCCGGGTAAAAACCTGGAAAGATGTCTCCTTAACAATATCGGTAATATCCTGCATCTCCAGGCCAAAACGCAAATCGGGCCTGTCAGTTCCGTATTTTTCCATTGCCTCAAAATATGAAAGTATCCTGAAGGGTAGAAGTTTCCATTTTTTACCGTAGACTTTCTTTGCTATCTCATTAAAAAGGTAAGTATTAATATTCATAATATCCTGCATACTTACAAATGACATCTCAATATCCAGCTGCGTAAACTCAGGCTGCCTGTCACCCCGTGAGTCTTCGTCCCTGAAGCACCGGGCGATCTGGAAATACTTATCAAATCCACCTACCATCAGCATCTGCTTGAATTGCTGGGGTGCCTGCGGCAGGGTGTAGAATTTACCCGGAAACTTACGGCTGGGAACTATAAACTCCCTGGCTCCCTCATCTGTTCCGGATGTTAAGACAGGTGTCTCGATCTCAATAAACTCTTTTTTATCCAGAATGTCCCTGATAAGCTTTATAACTTTGTGGCGGTTAATTATGGCCCTGCGAATATCCGCATTCCTGTGATCCAGAAACTTGTACTTAAACCGTACATTTGACGAAGACCTTGATGCTCTCCTTATCTCAAAAGGCAGCGGCTTTGCATAGTTCAGAACCTCCAATTCCTTTGCATCCAGTTCAATTGTTCCTGTACGGATACCCGGATTATAGTCATCCTCACTTCGTGTAATAATCTGACCGGTAACCATGATCACAGATTCCGCACTTATCCTGGTCAGCTCATCCAGTCTTTTGGGAAAATGCACTCTTGTTAACCTCACCTGGAAAACCTCATAGCTCGAATCCCTTAAGTCAATAAAGACCAGCTCACCATGATCCCTTACACTTGACACCCAGCCGGAAAGGGTAACTGTATCGTTTAAATTATCGTTTGACAGGTCAGAAATAATATGCGTCCTGTATGCCTCTTTTAAAATGATCTCAGATTGCTTAATCCCAACGCTCCCTTTATCTGCGACTGTCCGCGCTGCACCTTCCTGAGAGCTTGTACCACGAGGAGAAATACCATCTGCAGTTTTGACTTCTTTTCCGGTAAGTTTTTCAATAATCTTCTCCCTGATAACTTTTCCGGAGGCCCACTTACCAACTTTCGGCATTATCTTTCCTGTTAAAATACCTGCTTTATTTGTATTTCCTGCCCTGATATCGTTTACAATATCAGGATTCTCTTTAAAAGCTTCAGCTATCTTTTCCTCAATTATATCTTCGGATATACTGTTATCATTAATATAAGTTGTGTAGTCAAAACTGTGGTTATCAATTACCTTTTTTATGGCATCCTGGAAAAGCAATACGGAAATTTTCTGTGCTTTAAATAAAGAAAACATCTCTATAAAAGCCTTGATATTAATAGTTTTATTATAGTCTTCCTGTTTCAGGCTATTTGTAAGGGTTCTTGCAACAAAAAGAGGATCATTGATTTCATTATTGATTTCCAGAAATACTGTTGAACGGTTTGGATCAGAAGTAAAGAATTTCGCATCCTGGGGACGCACTCCTCCTTCAATTAATTTAGTCTCAACAGAAAATGGTAATAAATTGCTATCAACATTTATTTTTTCAACAGCTTCTTTAATATCCACTAAGGGGATATCGGGTTCAAGAGCAAACCTGTAATCAGCAGCAAACTCCTTTTGACGCATTACTTTTGTCTTTTTCAGATCAGCGTCAAATAAAACTGTTATTTGTTGCGGCCTGGGCTCTTTATGTTCTTTAAAATAGTCAAGTTGCTTGGTTACCTCTTCAATCAGTGCTTCTATCATAAACCTGAAAGAGTTAAGGTTTTTGATCTCTGCCCTGGCATTGAGGTCATCTGTACCCTTCTTTCGCAGTGAAACACTGACGTCCGACTTAAATTCACCTTTCTCAAGGTTCGCATTTGAAATTTTCAGGTTCTGAACAATACGATGAAGATATTGCGCATATATGGAAGCATCTTCTATATTATGAATACAAGGTTTGGTAACCACCTCAATTAAAGGTACACCGGATTTATTAAAATCCACCAGGGTATGATTTCGTTCGTGCATTAATTTGGCAGCATCTTCCTCGATATGAACCTGCTCCAGTTTTACCGAAAAAGTGGTGCCGTCATTTCTATAACAGCTAATTTCTCCGTCAGGAATTATGGGCTTTTGAAATTGTGTTAGCTGAAAGTTTTTAGGAAGATCGGGATATTCATAATGTTTTCTATCCCAGCAAATAACTGAGTTATGCATACTTGAACTAACAGCTTTGCCAAAATAGATGGCTTTTCTGATGGCTTCTTTATTAACAGCCGGTAAAACACCCATCTGGCCAGTGCAAACCGGACATATATTTTGATTAGGCTTCTCATCCTCCTGGTTTGCACATGAGCAAAAAAGCTTGGAGGCGGTATTCAGGCGAACATGTGTCTCAAGGCCTATAACTACCTCTAAACCATTTGATTCTATTTCCTTGTTAAGTCTGCTGATATCCATCAGATTATCTTTTTAAGATAATTTGCAAATTTTAAAATAATATCTTCCTGTTTTTTATATGCTGTTATTTGAATTCCTGTATCTGTTCCCTCTGGAAAAGTTAAGGTAGGAAGTCCGCCCAAACTAAAACCAACGGTATATGCATCGGATAAATACATAGCAAGCGGATCGCTCAGGCTTTTACCTATTGCAGGAGGTGTATTAGGTGAAACAGGCGAAATAATAACGTCTGCTTCCTTAAACTCCTTACGGAAACTGTTAGCAATTTTGTTCCTCAATACTCTTGCTTTAAGGTAAATTTCTTCTGCATGGCCCTGAGCCAATACCTGGTTACCACCTACAATTCTCCTTTTCGTTTCTTCTGTAAAGTTTTCTGACCGTGTAATGGCATAGCTTTCCTTAAGAACCGATCCTTCCAGCCTTCTCCCATAATTCATGCCATCCAGACGTGCCAGATTAGATGCTGTTTCTGCCATGGCAATAGTATAATAGGTTGAAACCAGTAAGCTTGTATTAAAGAAATCCAGTTCCTTTACCTCAATGCTTTGCTCCTGAATTGTATCAACAACTTTAATAAAGTCTTTTTTGATTTTTGGATCCAGCGCATCACTTTCCAGGAAACTTTTATAGTAACCTATTTTAATACTACCCGCTGCAAAGGTGCCTGAAAACACTTCTTCCGGCACCGGAGTGGAGTCGAAAGTTGTTTGATCATGACCATCCTTTCCACTCATGATATTTAACAACAACCTGATATCTTCCAGGCTTCGGGAAATAGGCCCAACACAATCAGTTGAGGATGCATATGCCATGAGTCCGTATCGTGAAATTCTTCCATATGTAGGCTTCAGACCATATACCTTGTTAAATCCTGCAGGCTGCCTTATTGACCCTCCCGTATCGCCTCCTATCGAAAATGCAGTATATCCTTTGGAAACATTTACTGCACTTCCTCCGCTCGAACCACCGGCAACCAGCTTTTCATTAACAGCATTTTTTACCGGTCCGAATACAGTATTTTCACTGCTGCTTCCGTGGCCGAAGCAATCGCAATTTTCCTTAACAACAGGAATAGCACCTGCATCTAATAATTTCTGTATGGCTGTGGCAGTATAAGGTGATTTATAGTTCATCAGGAAATCTGAACTGGCGGATGCAGGACAACCCTGAAGCAAATACACATCTTTTAATCCAAATGGAACTCCTTCTAAAATACCAATATCAATACCTTTTTTAATTTTATTATCCACTTTTTCTGCCATTTCCATGGCCATCTCAGTAAGCAGAAAATTAGCTGTATTATGAGTGTTCTTTTTAAGCTCAGATATCTTTTCCCTTATTAAATCAGTACAGGAAATTTTTTTGTGTAAAAGATCCTGATGTATTTTTAATATTTCTGATGCCATTGCTATTCTTCTATTACTTTTTGTACTACTAAATATCCGTTCTTTTCCTTAGGGAAATTTTCTTTTATGATTTTCTTTTCCTCATTAGAACTATTAATTACATTATCGTTTCTAAGATCTTCAAGAGAGGCAACATTACTTATATTGCTATCCAGTAAATTATCCCCATCATCACCGGATTGTGCATCCTTTATAACCTTAAACAGCTCATTAACTGCTTCTGAAGCCTTAGCTCCTTTAATACCGGATAAAACATCCAGCGTCATTAGTTTACTCATAGTTCATTGCTCATTATAATTGTAAAATAAATACACTGATCTTATCATATTTTCTGCCAGTGTTGAATTAATTTTGTTTTATACTTGTTAGTAATAGAAATATTCACGATCCTGTTTCAATAACACAATGCAAATATATGAAAAAACATGTCTGGACACCCTGTAAACCCGCATTAATAGAGCGTTTAATAACAATTTAAAGATTTTTTGCGCATTGTGCTTACAAAATGTAATCTAATACAATATAATTACCTTAGTAATTCACAATTAATAAGTTTAAAATAATAATTTAAATTTATTTAGTATTTAATACTTACAAAGTGTAAGGGGAATAGGCCCTGTCATCGCAAAATATTTTATTATTTTACAGAAAACTTTACCAGGTTTAGTGATCCAAAAAAGTTTGCCTGCTTTGCCGGAATTGCCCCTTTTGAATATTCTTCAGGTTCATCTATTAAAGGAAAAACAAAACTTCATCCTTGTGCTAATAAACATCTTAAATCACTATTAAATATAGCAGCCATGGGGGCCGTCCAGTTAAAAGGAGAATATAAAACATATTATCAACGTAGAACCCAGGAAGGAAAAAACAAGATGAGTACTCTTAACATTATAAGGAATAAACTTGTTTTAAGAGTTTTTGCCGTAGTTAAACGTCAAACACCTTATGTTGATCTTTCAACTTTTGCTGCTTAATTTTTTTTTAAATATTTGTTTTTCCCTTAGAAGAGTATTGTGGACTGAATTTGTTTATTTGCTCTTTACTGCATGCAATAATTTAGTAATCTCTTTGTTAGCTAAATGAAATGCAGTGATTTGGTTCTCATTCCTCACAGTTAAATCAACATTTTTTTCGAGTAATAACTTAACAATTTCAATATTCTTTTTTCGAATCGCTTTCATTATCATTGAATCACCAAAACTACCTATAGCATTAACATCTGCACCATGCTTAATCAATAATACTGCAATCTCTGTAAAATTAAAATTTATTGATGTTAATAATGCCCCTGATGTAACTTTAGAATTTGAATCAATTAACTTATTAACTAAATCAATGTCATTATTAACTACGGCATAAACTAAGGCACTAAACCCATCAGAATCATATAGGTTAAGGTTAGCTCCATTATCTATTAAAATATTGGTAATATCTCTTTTATTTTTGATAATTGATTTAATCAATGCTGTCTGACCGTGAGAACCTTTAAAATTTATATCCACTCCTTTATTAAGTAAAATATTCAAAATATCAATATGACCATTAATCACAGCAAGGATTAGAGCATTATCTCCAAAAGTATTTTTTTTATCTATATTATTATCTAATTCTAATAATGATAAAAACTCCTCTGTATTGCCTTTTGATACAGCTTTTAAAAATGGAGACATGCTAATAGAATTCGCCGTATTAAGAATTAAACCTTTTATGAATTTAAAAATACCTACTATTATTACAATAATTAAAACTATTAAAGCAATAAAAATTACGGGATTTGAAAACAATTCTTCAAACATAGTATTATTTTTTTTTAAGATTTTTATTTAAAAATTGCATTTTAGCCAAACTTAACTCCATTTTACTTCAAATAACTCTCAAATTTAAAACATATTAATTCAGCTCTCCATGTGCTGGGTATTATTCATTATCAGCCACTTATTTTGTTACATCTTAATTGGTAGTCAAAGAATTGGTATAGGATGGATTGAAATTATCTTCCTAATTAATTAACCGAAAAGACCTACCAATAATAATACTATAGCATTGATAACAATAAAACATACTAATCCCCATTTTGCCCAACTTTTTTGAACAGTTCTAAAATGTTCTATACTATCCCATTTTCTATTCTGCCAAGCCCATTTATTTCCATAGATCCCTAAAATTATTAATATTATAATATTTATATATGGAATAATTGCAAGAAGACCAATATAAACTCTATTTCCGATACTCCAGAAAAAATTAAGAAAGAAAGCTCCCCAATTCCATCCCTTAATTTCAGGTGGAATTATTGCATTTTTCCCCTGCCCAGATGTATTTTTAGAAATATTGCTTTCATTTTTTTCAAATTCCAAACCATTTTGTGTTATTTTTTTACCATTGCGATCAATTTCACAACCACAATGAGGACAAATAAATCCCCCAGATGCTGCTTTCTTAAGGGAATTTCTTAATTTAGGTAACTTTTTTTTACAGTCCGGACATTTTTTTGAAGGTAAAAAAGGTATAATTAACAATACACTTAATCCACCAATCAATCCACATAATAAACCAAACTTAATTTGAGGATCCATAATAATATATTTTAAAGGTTAAGATACTTTACAAGGTTAATTATTTTTGATGTTAAATGGGATAGATTCTTTATCTTTAATATTAAGAGTAAAGAATTTTTTATTTTTCTTAGTTACGATAACGATATACATTATAGAAGTTTTAAAATCATCTAAAAAAGTCATATCGCTATCGGAATACAAATCGCCATCGAAAGAAACTTTGTACCATAATTCTTCACTACTCCCCTTAACTCTTACTTTAAGAACATCTTCAAGTGGAGTCCCTTTTTTGAAAATAAGTTTTTCTGTATTGAGAGCCAATTTAAGACCTACAAAACGTGAATTTTCATAGTTTCTACAAGTCCACCAGAACACATACCTATAAGGATTGTAATCCTCCGCTCTGACATGTTTTGGAAAAAAGATTTCTTCGATCCAGGCCAGGCGATTAAGTTCTTCGATTTTAGTTATATCAGCATAATCTATTTGGAAATTTAGTTTTGAGTATTTTAATATTTCGCTTGTATTTAATTTTGTTAATTCATTAGATACCTGTTTATGTTTATTCATGCAGATTTTATGATAAATCGCTCCAATAGTAAACATATATGATAAAAAAACATTGCCAGCAGTTGTGGCTACAATTAGTGAATTATCGTCGAATATTAAATTACAAAAAACCGTTGATCCTAATGCATTCTTTGCATAAGTTGCTGATAAGGTTTTAGATTTAATATCTTCCATAATTCTAGTTTTTAATGGTTTATATTATATTATTCCAATAAATATTAATTTGTGACAGAATTTTCATAATTTTTTTATTTATTCACCATAATAAATAAAAGGAGCCCAATATGGCACAGAAACGTATGGCGATATGCGGAGGCCGGGATTTCGAAGCTCCAACTTATCCTTTAGTTTTACATTCATTGATTTACAATATATTTATAAATACTGAGAAGA
>CBFCXR010000081.1:0-10272 GCA_965602045.1 uncultured Bacteroidales bacterium
AGTTATGAAAATTGGATTTATCGGACTTGGAATCATGGGTAAACCCATGGCAAAGAATTTAATTAAAGCTGGTTATGAATTGGTTGTTGTCGATATAAACCACTCATTTGTTCATGAGTTAACCGAACTGGGGGCTGAACCGGCAAAAACTCCTTCAGAACTGGCCGGCAAAGTAAAAACAATAATTACCATGTTGCCGAATTCTCCTGAAGTAAAAGAGGTTGCTCTGGGCAAAAATGGACTTATTGAAGGAGTAAGTGAAGGTTCGGTTTTAATTGACATGAGTTCAATAGCTCCACTGGCAAGTAAAGAAATTTCAGCAGAGCTGGCCAAAAAGGGAGTTGAAATGCTTGATGCTCCGGTAAGTGGGGGCGAACCAAAAGCAATAGATGGTACGATTGCAGTAATGGTCGGTGGAAATAAAGAAGTGTTCGATGCCAATTACGATATCATGATGGCAATGGCAGCTTCGGTGGTCTACGTAGGTGAAATTGGTGCCGGAAATATAGCAAAGCTCTGCAATCAGATTGTAGTAGCTTTAAATATAGCCGCTGTTTCTGAAGCCATGGTATTAGCAAAAAAAGCAGGTGCCAGTCCCGATTTGGTTTACAAAGCAATCAGGGGTGGTTTGGCCGGCAGTACAGTAATGGATGCAAAAGCGCCTATGATGATGGACAGGAACTTTGCGCCTGGATTCAGAATTGACCTTCATATCAAAGATTTGAACAATGTTTTGGCAACATCGCAAAAGGTCGGGGCACCGCTTCCTCTGGCTGCTCAGGTTATGGAAATGATGCAAGCCATAAAACAAGACGGTTGTGGCGTTGAAGACCATTCAAGTATTGTCAAGTTTTACGAGAAAATCTCAAATACTGTGGTGACAAGATAACGAAAATGACTGTTTGGATAGGTAAAACTAACCTGCAAGCGTTAAAGATCTTAGCACCGGGAACAAGTTACCCGGAACAGGATGACAAGTACTTTGGTTAAATGAGCATACGCAGCATATTACGATAAATTACAGTAAATAAATTATTGTATTTTTGTAGCTAACATCAAACAACAACAATTAACAATTTAAAATCAACTATAAAAGGAGGAAACAAATGTCAAAGAAAAGAAGAAATGTGCATAGGATTTTTCTGCAATCTTGTATTGCCTTGTTCGTATTTACTGCTTGTACATTTACATCGTGTTTAAATCAAAAAGGATTTCCTGATCGGTCCACTGAGGAATTAATGCAACTTATCTCTAATCGCTATCTTCATGAATTGGCAGAAGGGGAATATGTGAAGGGCGATTGGGAGGCTGTGCAGAATTCAAAACCACCGGTAGGAATAATCTGGGATTATCCCTGGGGAGTTGCGCTTTATGGCTTATTCCGTGTGAGTGATGTCACCGGTGACACCAGTTTATCTGCATTTGCCATCGAACATAATCGCATTGCCGCCGACCAATTTGCTTACCTGCGCTGGCAGAGGGAAATATTCAATGACACCGTAAACGTCGCAGGTATGGAAGAGTTAATGATCCTGAACGAGCTTGATCATTGCGGAGCCATGACAAGTCAGTTAATGGAAGGTGTACTTCGTCATGGTGCGGAAATGACCGAGGAGATGAACGAACTGGCGAAAATCGTTGCCGACTACATCACCCTTGGTCAAAGTCGACTACCGGATGGAACGCTGTGGCGCCCTGAACGCGAAAACACAATTTGGGGCGATGATCTCTACATGAGCTGTCCGTTTCTCGTCCGATATGCAGAGTACGCCAAGGATAATTCCTACCTCGATGATGCAGTGAAACAGACACTCAACATGGCATCCTACTTACAAGATGAAGACGGCCTCTGGTTCCATGGTTACGCCGTGGATGATAAAAAAGATACAGGTTTCAAATGGGGACGCGCCAACGGTTGGGCAATGGTCAGCACAGCAGAAGTGCTCTCTGCAATGCCGGAAGATCATCCGCAATACAATGATGTTCTGACCGTTCTGCAAAAACATATCGAAGGCATTAAGCCGTTACAAACCAAATCCGGCTTGTGGCGTCAGGTATTGGATAATGATTCCTTATGGGAAGAGACATCATGTACCGCCATGTTTACATACGTCATCTCCCGTGCCGTAAGGAAGGGCTGGATTGATGCAAGTAACCTGGCCGTTACAGAAAAAGCCTTATCCGGCTTAAACCAGAAAATCGATTTAGAAGGTGGCCTTCTCGATGTATGCCGGGGAACAGCAATTGGCTATGACCTTGAATTTTATGTAAATCGTTCTCGTCCCTACGATGACTATCATGGATGGGGCGCCGTGTTGTTGGCGTTGTCAGAGCTACAACTAGCGAAGCAGGAAATGTAGATAGCAACAAGTTTTTAAATACAAGAGTTTTTGATTTTTTTTTTGTAAATTTCGTGCATACAATTGCGATATACGAATCGAAACCTAATAAATGGCTGTTATGCCTGTACCATTCGTTTTTGCCATCTTAGGAATAGCGAAGGGTGCGATCCAGCAATGCTGCAAACCTACGCAGGCCTTCTTCTGCATTTGAGCAGCTATGTACGAATCCTTTGATTCAGCTCCAAGGGGGGAAGTTAAGGATACTAAGGCTAATTTGAACTACTTATGGAATAATTCCAGTATACAAATTCAATACCTGTTCGCTATTTAAGGCAAAATCAAAAAGGAATACTTCATCTAATTTGCCGTTAAATGGCGAATTCATACCATCGCAGTTACCTATAATTAGATTGGTATCACAATAAACGGAACCTGTACTGTCGTGTAATTCAGAATACCATAGGCCGTTTTTATAAAGAATGATCTTTTTCAATTCAGTATTGCGAACACCAACTACATGCACCCAATCGTTCGTTACAAATTCATCAAAATCTACTTCAAGTTGACTTTTTATTACATTATCGTCTACGCAAAATCTTAATGAATTCGTAAAATAAGCTTTCTTTATTTCAAAGCCAAACCAACATCCATTTTTTACTGGATCGCCTTCAATTTTCCAATGTGTACCTTTGAAAATAATATAAGTATTAATAGTAGAATCCGGTACAGGTGCATTCATCCAAAAAGCAACGGAAAATGCTTCGGTTGTAAAATTTAGTACATCGGATGAGTTTACTCTTACATGGCTGTTAAAGATACAATTGCTAAAATCCAGACAACCATTCTTTTTCCCCTCTGTTGACCATATGGGAACAAAATTCTCTATAGTACCAGTAAGATTATTACCAGAGATATCTGAGATAATAGTTCCCTCAATTTCATCCAGGGGCCAGTAGCACAAGGCATTCCCTGCAGGATCATTTGCATCTGAATCGTCGGTGCATCCTATTATGCTAAAAAAAAGAACAAACAAAAAGAGAATTAAAAGCGGCAGGCAGTTTGTTTTCATCGTATTCTGTTTTAAAGATTAATAGTAGGAAATTTAAATTTACAAGAAATTTTTGGTGATTAGAGAATATTTTAAAATGCAGTTCATACAGAATTTATTTTAACGATATCTAACTATTAGTTATAATCTTTTTTGTACCAGAACAAAAACCAGGTTGAAAGGTATAAAAAATAATGAAAGAATAAAAGAGTAGCATTAAAGTAGATCAAAGAGTTGGCATACTAAAATAATATCCGGGATAACAATATTATTGCCAACAAACAGGGAAACTACATGATCCTGATTTGGGTATAACTTAAACAAAAGCCTTTATTCGCTTCGCTCATAATGTATTTTTTTGTTTATGCTCCTGTTCAAATAAAATTTGCAGTCGCCTAAACAAAAAAACCCTGCACTATCGTGCAAGGCTTTTGCTTTTTGTCGGGATGGTGAGATTACTCCCTCACCCTGGGCGAGGTCGTGAACTCTTTGGAGTTAATCCAAAAAGAAAAAGGATGCCTGACGGCATCTATTCTTTTTATGTCTGTCTCGCTTATGAAAACAAGTTTTCAACGCTTTCCGGACATAAAAAAAAGCCATCTTGCGATGGCCTTTTTCTTTTTGTCGGGATGGTGAGATTCGAACTCACGACCTCCACGTCCCGAACGTGGCGCGCTAACCTGGCTGCGCTACATCCCGTAATCGACAAGTTTCATTTAAGTTAACCTGGCTGCCTGGCCGAAACGTTAAACAACTAATCGTCAGGCAGAATAAAATTTTCTTTTAATAAAATGTCTTTTTCTATTGGCACAACTCCTGCTTTTTCACATACTATACCTCCGGCAAGATTTGCTAATGCCGCAATTTGTCGCGGAGTTAAATCAGACAGATAACTAAGCGCAGCAGTGGCAATAACAGTGTCACCGGCACCTGAAACATCTGAGATATCACGCACTTCAGCAGGAACCACATGATAATTTTTTCCGTCACTAACAAGTATACCTAACTCAGAAAGAGTTATCAATACAAGCTTAAATGAGAATTTTTTGTGCAATGTTTTTACCGCGTTGAAAATTGAATCAAAGTCCTTTTTGTCGAACTGAATATTTAAGCCTGCAACTAATTCCTTGTAGTTGGGCTTGAATAATGTTGCGTTTTTGTAATTATTAAAGTTTCTTTTTTTGGGGTCAACGAATGTAGGAATACCTTTAGCATTAGCATTACCGATAACCTCTTCAATAAGATCAGGAGTGATTACTCCTTTATCATAATCCTGAAAAACTATAGCATCGATTTTTTCATTCTCAATAATTGACAATATTTTTTGTAATAAAATTTGGGTCAATTCTTCTGAGATATAATTTTCTATTTCCTGATCTACTCTTATTAATTGTTGATTATTACTTATTATCCTGGTCTTAACAGTAGTTATCCTGTCATTTGATTCAATTATTCCCTCTTGTACAAAATTCTGCGTTTTTAACAAATCCTTAAAGATTTGTCCTTTTTCATCTTTTCCTATCACAGTACAAATAATCGGTGTTGCCCCCAATGCCTTGATGTTTTTAGCAACATTAGCCGCACCACCAGGTCTGTTTTCTCTTTTTGAACATGAAATAACAGGAACAGGAGCTTCAGGTGATATCCTTGAAACGTTACCCCACAAATAAGAATCTACCATTACGTCTCCAATAACTATTATATTATAGTTATTAAAATTATTAACAATATCAGTAAGGCTTTTTTTCACCAATCAATATTTTAATGGTTAAAAAAAACAAAAGTATAATTTTTAACGCTTTAGTTTTCATTTTCTTATTTTTTTTCCTAAAAAAAAGGGGACAGCCCCCCTAAAAAAAAGGGGACAGCCCCCTTCAAGATGGCTGTCCCTTTTTCTTTTATAATTGTAGGGGGCTGTCCCCTTTGTAGGGGGCTGTCCCCTTTATTAATCGGATAACTCTTTAATTCTCTTTCTAAGGTCTCCAACTTCTTTTTTCAATTCTTCTTCGCGGCGGCCAGATTGTTCCTGTGTCGCTCTCAGCTCTTCCATATTTTGCCGCATTTCCTCTTCCTGTGATGACATTTCTTCAGCTTGTTGTTGCGATCTTTCAAGAAGTTCAGCAGCCTGAATATTGCTTTTTACAGAGGAAATTGTTGCAGCAATACTCTCACTAATCCTTTCAATAAATTCAACCTCATGAGGTTGGTATTTATTAAATGAAGCTATTTCTATGATTCCATAAATTATATCATTATAAACAAGAGGAATAAGCAGGAGACTTCTGGGATTATCATCCCCAAGCCCGGAGGTAATTTTTATATAGTCATTCGGTATTTCTGTCAGGTGAATTTTTTCTTTTTCCTGATAACATCTGCCCACCAGTCCTTCTCCGACTTCAATTTTCTTTTTAAGGAATTTTTTTCTGTCAAATGCAAAACAAGACGTCATTTCAAGGAAGATATTATCTTTGTCATTGTCATTTATAATAAACATCCCTCCCTGGTTGGAATTAGTATATTTAACCATATTACTTATGATATTGTAAGATAATTCCTCTAAATTATCCTTTCCCTGCCGGAGAATATCACTAAACATTGCAATTCCCTGAGATGCCCAATGACGCTGATTGTCTTCAACTTTTCTTTTCTCTTCTTCTTCAGTAGCCTTTATAAGCTCCTCACGCATTTCGATTAATGAATTACCTAAAACATCATCTTCACTTAACGGTTTAAAATCACTATCAAAATTTCCTTTTCCAATTTCCAGCGAGAAATTAAAAATATCCTTAAGGCCTTGAACTACAAGATTTAGAGCTTTAGCCATTAGTCCTATCTCATCAGAACCTTCTTTTAACTTTTCTTTGGGTAATATACCTTTACTCATCGATAATAATATATTCTTAGTATGATTAATAGGTCTGGCAAGAGAAGTAATGGTAAGTATTCCAATAATAATTGCACCTATCACCATCAGGAGGCCCATTATGATTATTTGGGTTTTAAATCTATTAAAGTTTTTTACCATATTGGTCCTACCCTGATTAACAATATTTTCGATTTCATTGGATAAGACAGCAATGTTATCTAATATTCTTTGTGTATAAGTCATTATTTCCCCTCCTTCTTCCGCCATTGTAGTAACTTCAAACCATACGAATGCATCGTCATAACTCTCAAAACTGCTTAATTGTTCCATAACATATTCATGCTTCGGGAACAAAGTATCAACTATTGACGAATCAATACGCAGAAGCAAGGCTTTATGTTCCGGTTTTTCCCATAATTTTTTACTATAATAATTCTTTAATGTGTCCATTACTTCTTTATAACCACTTTCATGTAATTCTTTAAGTTTAAGCTTATCAGGAGTACCGGTTAATTTTTCTATAAATACCCATGATTTGACTAGCATACGGGAGTCATTAATTTTTGAATACAGATCGTTTATAAATGCCAGAGAAGGAGAATAAATGTTTGATGTATTTTCATTTACTTTCCTGCTTGCTTCCAGTGCACTGCTTGTCATAAGCGCATTTATTACAGCGGCTATTGTCAAGATACCGAAGCCAAGACCTATCTTAGCTGCAATTTTTAATCTCATAGTATGGTTATTTAAAATTTATATCTGTAACTAGTAACTAATTTAGTAAATTTTTAGATATTTAACGATACTAATAAATAACAGCAATTTAATAAATTATTTCATACCTTCAAATTTTCATTAGTTGCTTTGTTTAACCTTTCAAGTGCTGTTTTTAATTTTTGCTGCGGGCAGGCAATATTCATTCTTTGAAAACCCGTGCCTTCCTCTCCGAATATCGGCCCATCGCTTAATCCGAGTTTTGCTTTTTCGATAAAGAATCTTTTGAGCTGAGATTTATCCATCCCTAATTTTTTGCAATCCAACCAAACCAAATATGTCGCTTCAGGTTTTACAGGCTTGATTTGAGGTATGTTATCAGTTAAATATTTAATCAAATAATTTACATTGTTTTGAAGGTATATTAATAGTTGTTCCAACCAATCATGCCCGTAATTATAAGCGGTCTCAATAGCAATATTACCAAATATATTTCCCTGGGCAACATGGATTTGATCCAAAGTTTTACTAAACTTTTGAAGTAATTTATCATTTGAAGAAATTACTGCTGAAGTTGATAATCCTGCTAAGTTGAAAGTCTTACTGGCTGAAATCAGGGTTACTGTATTTTTTGCTATTTCTTTATTTAGCGAAGATAAAGGAGTGTGTTTGTGGCCATCAAAGATCAAGTCGGAATGAATTTCATCTGATAGAATAAGTATTTTGTTACGCAGGCAAATTTCTGCAAGTTCTGTTAATTCTTCCCTGGTCCACACATTTCCCGTGGGATTATGAGGATTACACAGAATAATCATTTTAACCCTGTCATCGATTTTTGACTTTAAGTCTTCGTAATCCATATAATATCTCCCATTACGAAGTTTTAGGGGATTATTAACCAGAATTCTATCATGATTTCTAATTGCAGTAAAGAAAGGATAATAGACAGGTTGCTGAACAATCACTTTATCTCCGGGCCTGGTATATGAAAGAACTGCCATATTGAGGGCAGGTACAACTCCCGGAGTAAATTCAATCCATTCCTTTTTTACAGCCCACCCATGTCTTAGTTTCAGCCACTTAATAATTGCATTATAAAAACTGTCGGATCTAAATGTATAGCCGAAGATTCCATGATCCAGCCTTTCTTTTATTGCTTTGTAAATAACCGGCAGGATTTTAAAATCCATGTCTGCCACCCACATAGGAATAACATCTTCAGCACCAAAATATTTTTCACGCATATCATATTGTAAGCAATTAGTATTTTCACGGTTTACTATTTCATTAAAATCATATTTCATGTTGCGTATTTAAAATATATTTCCTTTTTGAATTATTAA
The DNA here is from genome assembly GCA_965602045.1 of uncultured Bacteroidales bacterium. Lineage (GTDB taxonomy): Bacteria > Bacteroidota > Bacteroidia > Bacteroidales > UBA10428. The sequence continues at coordinate 8,314 of CBFCXR010000081.1, forward strand.
ATTGGTACTTTCCGGCTAATATTATTGAAGGACTAATTTAATTATCTTTGAAGTTAAAGTATACTTATTTTAATTTTAATTGCATTTCAATATTTTTAGAAGTGTAATAAATTTTTGATTTATTAGGAATAAATGGATTATATCAGATCAAAAAAAAGTCTTGGACAGCATTTTTTAAAAGATAAAAATGTTGCAGAAAAAATAGTAAATAGCCTGACTTTAAATAACTATTCCGGAATCCTGGAAATCGGTCCCGGTACCGGAATTCTTACGGAATTTATATTAAATCTTGGATTTGAAGAAGTCTATTTCATAGAAATAGATTCTTCTGCAGTTGAAATACTAAATAGGAAATTTCCGGATGTTAAGAACAGAATAATACATGAAGATTTTTTAAATCTGAATTTAAAATCATTATTCCGGGATAAATTTGCTGTTATTGGGAACTTACCATATAACCTGTCAAGTCAGGTATTATTTAAGATACTTGATAACAGAGATCAGGTTATTGAAGTTGTTTGCATGATACAGAAAGAAGTAGCTGAAAGGATTAGTTCACCTCCAGGGAATAAGAATTATGGAATTTTAAGCGTTCTGCTACAGTCATATTATAATATTGAATATTTATTCACGGTGGATGAACATGTTTTTATTCCAAAACCGAAAGTAAAATCTTCAGTTATAAGACTTTTGCGAAATGACAGGAAAGAACTTAATTGCGATCCCATATTATATAAACGGATAGTAAAAACAGGTTTTAATCAAAGAAGAAAAATTTTAAGGAATTCATTAAAAAGTATTTTATTAAATTTGGAACTCAATGATAAAATATTTCAACTCAGGCCTGAACAACTAACAGTTGATCAATTCATTTACCTGACCAATATTATAGATGAAAGTTTAAAAAGTGTTAATCCCTTAAAAGCCAGTAATAATGCAGTTTGAACTTACAAGGGAATTTATTGAAGAGTTAAAAGCAGCAGTTAATTATGAAGATAATATTGTTGCATTTAATATGATTAAAGATTTACATCCTGCTGATATAGCAGAGATATTTGGGGAATTATCAAATGAGGAGGCAAAAGTCTTATACATTCTGCTTGATAATGACAAGGCAGCAGATGTTTTGATTGAAATGGAAGAGGATGACCGGGAGAGTTTTTTAGAAATATTATCTGGTGATGAAATTGCAAAGGTATTTATTGATAAGATGGATTCTGATGATGCTGCCGATGTTATAGGTGAGCTCTCAGAACAAAAGCAGGAAGAGATTCTGCAAAGTATCCATGACGTTGAACAGGCAGGAGATATTGTTGACCTGCTTAGTTATGATGAGGATACAGCAGGGGGCTTAATGGCAAAAGAGCTGATAAAGATCAACGAAAACTGGGATATAAATAATTGTATAAAAGAAATAAGAAAGCAAGCTGAAGAGATAGATGAAATATTTTATGTTTATGTTGTTAATAATGATGATATACTTAAAGGCACATTATCATTAAAAAAGCTACTGGTAAGCCGTTCAAATGCTAAAATAAAAAATATTTTAAATGCCGATGTAATTTCAGTAAAAACAGATACTCAATCTGAAGAAGTTGCCAATATTATGAATAAGTACGACCTGGTATCTTTGCCTGTTACTGATAGTATCGGGCGATTAATAGGCCGGATTACTATTGATGATGTTGTAGATGTAATAAAAGAAGAAGCAGAAAGGGACTATCAGTTAATATCCGGGATCACAGAAGATGTAGAAACTTCAGATAATGCATTTTTACTTACCAGGGCCAGGCTACCATGGTTATTAATAGGATTATTGGGAGGTATACTGGGAGCCCAGGTAATAAGCATCTTTGAGGAGAATCTTAAAATGGATCCCAAGATTGCACTATTTTTTCCGTTAATTGCTGCTATGGGAGGTAATGTCGGTGTTCAATCTTCTTCTATTGTTGTTCAGGG
>CBFCXR010000082.1:0-10212 GCA_965602045.1 uncultured Bacteroidales bacterium
TAATCTATTTACATGGAATAAAAAGCTAATATCTGATGAGGATTAATAATTGCACCAGTGAGGTTTAATTATAAATTCAGGTCCTGATTTTCGAAATATTTGCTGCAATAAGGCTCAATTTACTAAACCACTCTTTACCATATTTATATATTAATGCATCTTCCAAAAACTTATATACCGGTATATTTAAACCATTCCCCAATTCCCTGGCAGGTTCACATATTTTCCATTTATCATAATTAACGGCATCAAAATTATTGTATTTCTTAATTCTTACCGGATACAGGTAACAAGATACAGGTTTTTGAAAACTTATTTTTTTATCATTGCAAGCCAGCTCTATTGCACATCTTGCTATACCATTCTCAAAGTTGGTATAAGCACACTCCTTATTATCAATCAAAGGTGTAACGAACTCCTTATCCTTGTCAATAACATAGGTGCCCTGTTCCTCAATCGCCTTTAAACCTTTATTGCGAAGATATGGCTTTATTACCGGAAAAATCTTCTTCAATATTCGTAGCTCGTTTTCTTCCAGTGGAGCTCCCGAATCTCCATGAACACAGCACGCCCCCTTACATTTTCTTAAATCACACTTGAAATTTTCTTTTACGATATCAACACTAATTAATGTATTTCCAATCTGAAACATCTCTTATTAATTTAATAATGCTAAATATATTAAGAAGTGATTTAACTTAATATATTATTAAGTAAATTACCACGTAATGGATCACTAATAATTCATTGTGAATAAGTAAAGAAATGCAATATAAAATATTTTCAAAAAATCAGAAGATAAATATAATTATCCTATTTGTAATATAAAGGTTTCAGTAAATTAATATCATCAAAAGGTTTATATTTCATCTTGTTTTTAAGTTTATACCCAATTATAGTTTCTGCATTATATTCAACAGGCAGCTGCTTATCTTTTCCATAATTACTGTCGGAATTATCAGCTTTTATCGTAGCTGTAAATAATATCGTATCATTCTTTTCAAAATTATTTCCGAATTTTTTAATTGATAAGTTATACATCCTGTACCTGCATAATTTATTTTTAATCCATATTTCCTCAAATTTAAGCTTGTCTGAATTAGTCCTGGTTTGAACTGTAATTTTATAGTTTACTCCTTTTCCGGAATCCCTTGTTCCCCCGATCCATTCCTGCGATGTTGCTTCAATAAACTTAAAATCCTTGTTGAAAAAACCAGGAAATCCCGATAGTATTATTAATATTGTTAATGTTAATTTCATAAATGGGTGTATATAAGGATAAAATTAAAAAAAATCAATGTTATATCAAGAACCTTAAAATATATAAATTTATAAATTCAGATTTTATTTGTTAACTTAAAAAATGATATATAATAGTATAATAAGTATATGTCAATGATTTAATAATGAATAAAAAATCTTATCATGCCCAAACCTACTGCCGGAGCCATAATTTATAGAAGACAACATGGGAAATACCAGGTATTGCTTACTAGACGTAACATTGAACCATTCAAGGATTACTGGTGCCTTCCCGGGGGTCATATAGAAAAATTTGAAAATGCATATGATGCTATAATTCGTGAAGTAAAAGAAGAGACTAATCTGGAATTAAATCCAAATTTTTTATGCTATATGGATGAAATTTTTCAGGAAAAAAACATACACAATGTTGTTTTAATGTTTTATGGGGAGGCAACGAATACACCGAAGGCTGATCCAAAAGAAGTATCAGATATTCAGTGGTTCTCAATTGATGAAGCTTTGAGCCTCAAATTAGCATTTAAGCACAACGAAGTAATCGAATTTTTTGTCAGGGCAAAGAAATATTAACGGATTTTTACCGATTTCAATTTATATACTATAAAACATATGATATTATATGATAAATGTTAGTAAAATTGAGATAAGTGGTATAACTTTACTATATATCATACAAATATTAAATTATACTGATTTCCAGTATATTAATATCAATTATTGAGTTACGGCTGTATTTATGGTATTTTTGTACCTGTAACAATTCGTTAGGCAAGGCGTATTAATCTACAACTAATTCTTTCCTTAACTAACTAAACAAAAAACAATCAATATAATTAAATATGAATATTTACCGTTATAAAATAACTTCTTATATTAAATTAGTTAAGAATGTTAGTAAAAAGGTATAATTACAAAATAAATTATTTATAAATTTGGTTGTATAATTACTTTTCAGCATTAATTAAAAGAGATTTTAAATACATAAACAAAATGAAAAGGTTGAAAATTTTAATATTGACATTGATAGTAACAGCAGCCATAATGTGTTCATGTAACAAATATGTTTGTCCTGCATATGCTAGCAATGATGATTGTGAACAGTCGGAAAATAGGCCAAAATAAGTCGATAGTAATTTAATTTTAATATTTTTACATTTGTTGCATAGAACGAATAATTAATAAATTTAACTATGAAAAAAGTATTTATTATTGCAATCCTATTGGTTTCATTAGTATTAGTTTTTGCTTCCTGTAAAGGTGCTAAAACATGTCCTGCTTATGGGCAAAATGATACTGAGTGTTCTGAATCCGTTGATAGTTAATATATATTTTACACTTTTTTTTATTATTTTTACATATCTTTTTCTGGTAGTTTTTTACTGTAATTAGGGATATTACCTTATTTTAAATTTTCGTGAAAAAATTTATAGTCAGTATTCCTGTTATACTTACTTATTATCTTGGATTTGCACAAGGTGAAATTGATGATGGAACTCAAATATTTTACCGTAATGAAAGAACTTTTGCAGGTTTTATAAATTCTAATGGCTTTGGGGGAAATTTTAGATATGCCAAGCGAATTACAGCTTTTAAAAAGACTTTATATGAAATTGATTTGGTTAGCATTAAACATCCTAAAGAAGTAAAAATATCAACCTCACTATCTTCTTTTAACAGCAGGAGTTTTATTTATGGAAAACTGATAAATTTTTATAACCTCAGAGCCGGACTGGGTTTTCAGAAAGAATTATTTCAAAAATTTGACCGGGGAGGAATATCAATCAGATATTTCTATAACTTTGGGCCCACCCTGGGAATTAAAAAGCCAATTTACTATAACCATTATGAAATTAATCCAGATGGTTCAATTAAAGATCAAAAGACGGCAAAATTTGATGTAAATCAACATGTGGATCCCCGAATAATGTCCAGAGCTTCATATTTAAAAGGTTTCGATGAATTATCCTTTACCCCGGGAATATATGGCAAATCAGGCATTACCTTTGAATTTAGTAAATACGATGAAGTAATACATGCCTTAGAAGCAGGTATAATATTAGATGCATTTATTAACGAAATTCAAATTATGGCAATTGAAAATAATAAACAAATATTTTTTACTATGTTCTTAAGTTATCGTTTTGGAAAAGTAGTTGATGCGAGGTTTAAAAAAAGAAAGACTGAAATAGATGAGTTTCTTTCCAAATAGAATATATATTATAACTGATTGAAATATTATCCATCCTTACTATTTGTTTATACTTACATTACTTTCTTTCATTTTGTGATTTTCTCCATTTAATAATTTCAATATCTCTTAATTTATTATTGCGGAAATTCACAAATTTTGCTACTTTCGCAATTCATTTTTAAAGAGGTTAAATTGTTAATCAATAAATGCTTAAATTATGGTTAAAATAAAAATAGGAATTAACGGTTTTGGTAGAATTGGTAGAAACGTTTTCAAGATTGCATTGGATAGGCCTAATATGGAGATCGTAGGAATAAATGACATTACTGCAAACAATGTATTGGCTCATCTGCTTAAGTATGATTCAACTCAGGGTAAATTTGACGGCACTGTCAGCTATGATGATGAAGGTATCATTGTAAATGGTAATAAAATAAAGGTAAGTGCGGAAAGGAATCCTGCAAATATTCCATGGACTGATACTCCCGACGTTGTAATAGAATCTACCGGTGTTTTCAGATCCAAAGAAAGCCCAAAAGGCGGTTATGGTGATCATCTAAAGAATGGAGCTAAAAAGGTAATACTTACTGTACCTTCCAAAGATAAGATTGATAATATGATAGTATTGGGTGTAAATGATGACGATCTTAGACCGGAGGATACGTGTGTTTCTAATGCATCATGTACAACTAACTGTCTGGCCCCTGTTGTTAAAGTATTGCATGACAAATTTGGTGTTGTAGACGGTTTGATGACCACAATACATTCCTATACTAATGACCAGGTAATTTTAGATGCACCGCACAGTGATTTAAGAAGAGCCAGATCTGCTGCATTATCTCAAATACCGACTACTACCGGAGCAGCAAAGGCAGTAGGTAAAGTTATTCCTGAACTTAGTGGTAAACTAAACGGACTTGCGGTAAGGGTACCTACCCCAACCGGTTCACTTGTTGATTTAGTTGCTAACTTAAAAACAGAAGCAACTGTGGAAGAAATAAATAAAGCAATGAAAGAAGCTGCAGATGGTCCTATGAAAGGAATTCTTGAATATACTGAAGATCCGATTGTTTCTGCTGATGTTATTCATAATACGCATTCTTCAATTTTTGATGCCCAAAGCACTATGGTACTTGGAAAAATGATAAAGGTGCTTTCATGGTATGATAATGAATGGGGTTATTCTTACAGGGTAGTCGATTTAATTGAAAAGTTGGTATAAAGCTGGTAAAAAATAATTATTAAAAAACCTAGAGTTTTCTATCTCTAGGTTTTTTTATATAAACTCAATAAGATTAAATGGTATTTTAATAGTTGTTTTAAAATGCTCGCCTAAACTTAGAATTGCTTCATCATCTTCCTCATAGTACCAATTAATAATACAGTTGTTTCCCTCATCAAATCTCTTTTTTATCATCCTGAAAATTCCTAACAAGTATTTTGAAGAACCACTATTAACATATTCCAGGTTAAGAAACATTTGCGTCGTTTCCTTAGGATTTTGATAATAATTTTCAAGCCAATCAATTAACTTCTCAAAAAAATCACCGGGATTTTCCGGAATAGACCTTCCTTCGATAACTAATTTGCCTGCATCATGATTAAAATGCACTTTAGGAGTATTGCCAGTTTTCTCAATTAATAATTCTTCCATATTTATTTTGCTTTTTTCTTATATTATTCATATCTCAATGCAACAATTGGATTAAGTTTTGATGCTTTTACGGCCGGGAAATAGCCGGATATTAAACCAACAACAAAACATAATACTAATCCTCCTATAATCCATAACCACGGTATTATAAAGGTTGATTTGACAACTAAAGATACAATATTTCCAATTAAAATTCCTAATAATATTCCTAAAATACCGCCAACCTGACATATTAAAATTGCTTCAATTAAAAACTGTTGTTTGATCATTTCATTCTTTGCTCCAATAGCTTTACGCACACCTATTTCAGTTGTCCGTTCAGTAACAGACACAAGCATGATGTTCATTAATCCTATAGCTGCACCAAAAAGAGTTATAAATCCTATTATAGTAGCTGCTATCAACACTTTCTTAATGAGATCCTTTAAAATATTTGAAATAAAATCGCTTTTTGTAACATTAAAATCTGATTCATCCTTTGTATTTAAATTTCTTACAATCCTGAATAAACCCTCAGCCTGACCAACTCCAACGTCATACAACATTTCATTTTTTGGCGTTATATTTATTGAGTAATTTCTACGGGGAACAGAAAAATATTGCCTCACATTTGTATAGGGAAGCAGGCACATATTATCACTTGCACCCACACTGGAACCTTTCTTCTCAAGAATACCAATTACCCTGTATTTTCCATTACCAATAGAAATAACCTGGTCCAGGGGTTCGATATCTTTTTTAAATAATTTCTTTACCAGGTCATATCCGATGACGGCAACATTTCTGCTTAAATTAATATCCTGATGTGATATATTTCTCCCTTGCTGTATAGCATAGCCAGCCGTATAAATATAGTCTTCATCCGTGCCGATAACGGCTACATTAGGATGTGTTTTATTTGTCTTGTATTTTACCGTTGAAGTTCCGGAAGCATAAGTAAAAACAGATGCAACTGCAGGAAAATTGAACCTGTCTTTAAACTCCTGTGCCTGCCTGTAAGATATGTAAGGATGGTTTTTCTTTCGGTATTTCTTTTCGCCAATCTGTATATTAATACTCCTGCTCTCAATAGTAAAAGTGTTTGCTCCCATTGTTGCAAATTGTTTATTAATAGTATTTTTTATCGAATCAATTGCCGTAAGTATACCTACAAGAGCCATAATTCCAAATCCAATTATTAGTATTGTTAAAATTGAACGAACTAAATTCGATTTTATTGAGCCTAAGGATATTTTTATATTTTCCAGTAATAAAGCTATAATTTTCATTAGAACATTTTTGTCATTCAAATTTCGAAAATAACAAATTATGACAAAGTATAATAAATTATTATCTCTTTTCTGGTTAAATAATACTATTTAAAATAATGATGTTAATGCAAAACTCTATTGACTTAATTACAACATCAACTTTACCTTTTAGTAATTCTTTAAATTTATTTGTATCTTCTTCTTTTCCTTCATTTCAGGAGTTCTCCGGAAATCTCCTGCATAATAAATTATGACTATCCAAAATATAAGTAACTTTACATATAATATTCAATCATAATAATCCTATGCTAGTTAATATACATCCTGATAATCCAAATCACAGAGAAATTTCAGGATTGGTTAAAATCCTGAAAGAAGGTGGAATAATAATTTACCCTACTGACACGGTTTATGGTTTAGGGTGTGATTTGTTTAATAATAAAGCTATTGAACGAATAACTAAAATAAAAGGAATAAAAATTGAAAAAGCTAATTTTTCCTTTATCTGTTATGATTTAAGTCATTTGTCAGATTATACAAGACATCTGAGCAATAACGTATTTAAATTAATGAAACATTATCTTCCGGGACCATATACATTTATATTGGAAGCAAATAGCAGAGTACCCAAATTATTCAGATATAAGAAAAAAACAATAGGTATAAGAATCCCTGCTAATAACATTGTTCGTGAAATTGTTAAGGAATTGGGAAATCCTTTGCTTACTACTTCAATTCATGATGAAGATAAATTGCTGGACTATATAACTGATCCCGTATTAATTTACGAAAATTATAAAAAGCTTGTCGATGCAGTGATAGATGGCGGGTATAGTAATAATAAACCCTCAACCGTCATTGATTGCACAAAAGAATATCCTGAAATAATAAGACAAGGTATTGGAACTTTTAATGAATATATTTAACCCGAACTAAAAAAATAAAAAATCATATAATTACTTTCTCCAGAAACTGGGAGTAAATATAATCAACACCGTAAATAGTTCCAATCTTCCAATAAGCATTAAAAAAGATAAGAACCACTTACCAAATGCCGGGAAATGAGCATAGTTTTCTGCCGGGCCAACTGCACCTATACCCGGACCAATATTTCCAAGAGTGGCGGCTACAGCACCCAATGAAGATTCCAAATCATATCCCATTGACGATATAACCACAATACTAATCATTACGGTTAGAATGTAAAATGATGCAAAAGCCAGCACATTTGTTATTGTCTCGGAAGAAACTGCCTGAGAGTTAAATCTAACAGGAATTACTGCACTGGGATGAATCAATCGTTTTAATTCCAAAAAACTATTCTTTAATAATAATACTACTCTCACAATTTTAATACTACCTCCTGTTGAACCTGCTGAACCTCCAAAAAACATTAAAAGAAAAATTATTACTATGCTGATTGGCACCCATTTTAAATAGTCAGTTGTAGCATATCCGGTAGTTGTCAAAATTGACACAACCTGGAATAAAGAATCTCTGAAAGAATTCTCAAATGAATGATAATTAGTAAATCTTAATATTAATGTTAATAAAACAGCAAAGAGCATAATAAAAAATATATAGAATCTGAACTCCTCATTTTTAAAGACATGTCTGAATTTAAACCGCATTGCAAAATATGATAATGTGAAATTTGTTCCGGCAAAAAACATAAATAAAATTATTACATATTGTATGTATGGAGAATTAAAATAAGCAATACTTTCAGGTTTTGTGGAGTATCCACCTGTGGCCATGGTAGTAAATGAATGGCAGATTGCATCAAAAATACTCATCCCTCCTATCCTTAATAATACCATTTCCGTAACAGTGAAAATAAAGTAAATACCCCAAAGTCGTTTTGCCGTTTCTTTTACTCTCGGATGAATTTTATCTTTTGTAGGGCCGGGTACTTCGGCAACAAATAACTGCATTCCGCCAATACCTAATATTGGTAATATTGACAGCGATAATACAATTATACCCATACCTCCCAACCACTGTGTAAGACTTCTCCAGAAAAATAAACCATAAGAAAGCTCAATATAATCTCCAGGTTGTAATATTGATGAACCGGTAGTAGTGAATCCGGACATTGTTTCAAAAAAGGCATCGGTATAGGAAGGAATTGAACCGGAAATGTAAAAAGGAATTGCGCCAAAAAAAGAGAAAACAATCCAGACAAGACTTACAATTATATATCCTTCTCTTTTCCCCAGACTTTTATCAGATTTTCTAAAAATAAAAAACAGCAATAATCCGGAAAGCAAAGTAACAAGTGAAGACAATAGTATATAAGAGAAGTCACCTTCACCATACACTAATGAAACGGATGCAGAAAAAAAGATAAAAATGCCCTCAATAATCAACAATACTCCAAGTATATAACCAACAACCTTGAAATTTATCATACCTGAAATTAATTAAAAAACTTACCTACTTTATTAATTGCGGAAGGCAAAGCAAAAACCACTACCTTATCATTTGGCTGTATGTGAGTATATCCATTCGCAATAAAACTTGACTTATCTCTAATAACACCACCTATGATAGAATCCTTTGGAAAGTTAATCTGGTTTAATGTGCCCCTTGTTATTTTTGAATCTTCTTTAGCAACAAATTCCATTACTTCGGCATCTGTACCCGTTAAATACTTAATTGAAGACACAAATTGATCCGTGGTAAATTGAAAGATGCGGCTGGCGGTAACCAGCTTTTTATTAATGATAGTATCGATTCCCATGTTTTCTGCAAGAGCAATATAATCCATATTCTCCACTTCAGCAATCGTTTTTTTAACACCCATGTTTTTTGCCAATACACAGGAAAGAATATTTGTTTCCGAATCACCAGTTACTGAAATAAAGGCATCCATCTTCTTTATGCCTTCTTCCATCAGCAAGTTCATATCTCTTCCGTCACCATTAATAACAAGTGTATTGTTTAATAAATTGGACAAACGATAGCTTTTCTCCCTGTCCAATTCAATTAATTTAACATTACTGTGAGCGCCGATTTCCTTGGCCGTAAGCGTTCCTATCCTGCTACCACCAAGAATCATAATATTATTTATGTCAATTTTTTTCTTTCCTGAATATTCCATTAAATCTGGCACTCCGCTTTGATTACTAACCATGTATATCATATCCTCTGCAAGAAACTTATCTTCTCCTCTTGGTATAATAGTTTTACCAAATCTGGTAATAGCTACTGCCCTGTAATTTTGGTGATCCATTCCCTGAGTGGTTTCTATTAAAGTTCTATTTACAATAGGGGCATCCGCCTTAAGTTTAATAACATACAGTGTTAATTTACCGCCTGAAAAATTAATAATTTCAGTGGTGCCAGTCTGCTGTAATAAGCCAATTAATTCTTTTGATGCTATCTTCTCAGGATATATCATATAATCGACTCCCAAACCTGTAAAATGATCACGGTATTTAGGAAACAAATATTCCTGGTTGTCTATTCTGGCAATAGTTTTCTTTGCACCTAACTTTTTCCCCAGTATCGAAGCTGTAATATTAGTTTCTTCTGATGTAGCAACAGCAATAAATAAGTCGGCACGCTTAATATCTGAATCTATCAACAAACTAATCGAGGTAGCTGAACCTGCTCTGGTAAGTACATCAAGGTTGGCTCCTATCTGCTTCAATTTCTCTTCATCAGGATCTATTACAACAATATCATGATTTTCCTGACTTAACATCTTTGCTAAATGAGAACCGACTTCACCCGCTCCTGCAACAATAATTCTCATTTCAAAAATTTACTTTAGTTGAAAAAATTAAAAACAAAGTAAAGTATATTCTTATAAATACCAGCAATTTTTGTAAAATTTTTGTTTAGAAAGG
>CBFCXR010000083.1:0-10081 GCA_965602045.1 uncultured Bacteroidales bacterium
TATTGCTTATAGGAGCCTGTCCAGCCTTACTCCACCGAAGATACGCGAAGGCGAGCTCGAGGACATATAATATTGATTTAATTTCTTATGAAAAATTTAATATATTTGCGCCACTGTTTCGGGAACACTGTAAGATCATATAAAAATTTAAAAATCAAAACAAAATGCGAAATAAAGGAGCTATATGGACATTAGCGATTGCACTGGTTCTGGTTTGTGTCTATCAGATGTGGTTTACCGTCAAAACCAGCCAGATAAAAAATGATGCTAAGAAATATGCACAGGACGATCCTGTGAAAGAAGAATATTACCTCGATTCTATTGCCAATGAGGAAGTGTACAGTTTTTTATTTGGTCTGAAAAAATATACTTACAGGGAGTGCCAGGAAAGACAGATAAACCTGGGATTGGATCTACAGGGCGGAATGAATGTTATCCTTGAGGTTTCTGTAGCAGATGTTATAAAATCCTTGTCTAATTTTAGTAACGACACATCTTTTAATAAAGCTATTGCATTAGCGAAAAGATGGCAACTTGAGACAAATGAAGACTTTGTTTCGTTGTTTGGCAGGGCATTTGAAAGAATTGACCCGAATGCAAGGTTAGCAGCTATCTTTCTATATAGCCTTCGAGACAGAATAGATTATAATTCTGAAAACGATGAAGTCCTGGATATTATAAAACAAGAAACCAGTGATGCTGTTAATAATTCATACAATATAATACGAACAAGAATTGATCATTTTGGTGTGACACAGCCTAATGTGCAAAAGCTTGAAGGAGGTGAAAGAATACTTGTGGAACTGCCGGGAGTAGAAGAAAAAGACAGGGTTAGAAAACTACTGCAGGGAACGGCAAATCTTGAATTCTGGGAAACATATGATAACAATGAACTCTATCAAAGTCTTCTTGATGCCAATAAAGTTGTAAAGCAATATTTGGATACTCAAAAAGAAGAACAGAAAGAAGATATTGCTGAAGAAGACAAAACTTTGGAAGAATCTCCTGTACTTTTATCTGAAATGGATAGCTTAATGGCTGACGAAGAAGAACCATCATTGCTGACACAGATAGAACAGTCCGATTCAACAATGATTGATTCTCTTCAGCAGGAATCAATTTTTGAAGAATTCCCTTTATTTGAAGTATTGACCCCCTTTGTTACAAGAGATCAGCAACTTATACCCGGGGCCAGAATTGGAAGGGCTCATTACAGGGATACGGCAAAAATAAACTCTTACATGAAAATAGTTATGGAAAAAGGAGTGTTTCCAAAAAACTTTAACTATTTCTGGTCGGCAAAACCAATAGAAAATCCTGAAACAAAAAAGCCAAGTGATATATTTACAATGTTTGCTATACAGATTAATACAAGGGACGGAAGGGCTCCATTGGATGGTGATGCTATTACAGGCGCAAGAGAAAGTTTTGATGATATAAGAGGTACAGCTGAAGTTGTTATGACTATGGATGGTGAAGGATCCAAAAAATGGACAAGAATAACCAGGGAAAATGTTGGCAGGGCTATTGCAATATCGATGGATAATTTAGTATTTTCTGCTCCAACGGTTAGTGAAGAAATAAATACCGGGAGTTCACGAATTACAGGGGTTTCAGTGAAAGAAGCTCAGGACCTTGCAAACCTGTTAAAATCCGGAACACTTCCGGCACCCTGTAGAATTATACAGGAAGAAGTGATTGGACCTTCTCTGGGTAAAGCATCAATTAATGCAGGATTAAAATCGTTTATTATAGCTTTTATTGTTATTTTATTATACATGGTTTTTTATTATAGCAGGAAGGCAGGCCTTGTAGCTGATATTGCCCTTTTATCAAATATGTTTTTTATTGTTGGTGTACTGGCATCACTTCAGGCTTCATTAACACTGCCCGGAATTGCTGGTATCGTACTTACTATAGGTATGTCAGTTGATGCCAATGTTTTAATATATGAAAGAATACGTGAGGAAATAGCAGCCGGTAAAGGAATAAAACTGGCAATTACTGATGGATATAAAAATGCCTATTCTGCAATTATTGATGCAAATGTTACTACAGGTGTTACCGGCGTGATTCTACTGTTAGTTGGTACAGGACCTATTAAAGGATTTGCTACTACACTTGTAATAGGTATTTGTACATCACTATTTTCTGCTATATTTATAACCCGCCTGGTATTTGAATGGTATTTAAATAAAAATAGCAGAATAACTTTCGCTACAACCTTCACTGAAGGAGCATTTAAAAACCTGAAAATTAACTTTATCGAAAACAGGAAAAAGTATTATATTGTTTCAGCCATTCTTATTCTTGTCGGAATAGGCTCATTAGTCACCAGGGGCCTCGACCAGGGAGTGGATTTTACCGGTGGAAGAAATTATATAATTAAATTCGATAATCCGGTTGAACACATTGAAGTAGCAAAATCCCTCGAAAATGCTTTTGGGGAAAGGCCAAAAGTTATTTCATTTGGCTCTGAAAACAAAGTTAGAATTTCAACGCAATATAAAATAACCGAAGATGATCCATCAATAGATGATGAAATACAACAATTACTTTATACAGGACTAAATCCATTGCTAGGTGAAAATGTTTCATTTGAAAAGTTCAACACCGAACACTGGATGGGAACCCAAAAAGTTGGGCCTACAATTGCCGATGATATTAAACGCCAGGCAGTAATTGCAATCTTCTTTGCCCTGGTATTTATGTTCATTTATATTCTTGTTAGATTCAGAAACTGGCAATTCGGACTGGGTGCTGTTGCCGCATTAATTCATGATACACTGCTAATTTTAGGTTTATTCTCCATTTTCTATGGTATAATGCCGTTCTCCCTTGAAATAGACCAGACGTTTATAGCTGCCATATTAACGGTCGTAGGTTATTCTATTAACGATACTGTTGTCGTTTATGACAGGATTAGAGAATACCTGCGTGAGTTTAGAAAAAGAGAGAGGACTGAGATTATGAATACAGCATTAAATAGCACTATTAGCCGTACATTTAGCACATCACTTAGTACATTTGTTGTGTTACTGGCAATTTTCATCTTTGGTGGTGAAAGCATAAAGGGATTTACATTTGCATTATTGGTTGGTGTGGTTGTTGGTACATACTCCTCGCTGTTCATTGCAACACCAATAGTATTTGATACGGTCAAAAGTGACGAAACCACAAGGGTACTTGCTGCAAAAAGAAAAAGATAACTACTAGCTAAATATTGACGACCCTTTCTCATTGTTTTTGAGAAAGGGTTTTTTATTATCTTTGTATTCTATCTGATTAAATATGGACCTAGTAATATTGTTCATTAGCGGACCCGAAATTTTTGTTATTTTACTTGTTGTTTTATTACTGTTCGGGTCAAAAAAGATCCCTGAATTTGCCAGGGGCATAGGCAAAGGTATGAGGGAATTTAGAAAGGCTACTGATGATATTAAGAAAGAAATTAATGAAGATACAAGTAGTATCAAAAATGATATAAAAAATATTAAGGATAATCTAAGTGGAGATTAATAACTCACCCTTGAATGCATTTAATCTTGCTCTTTTATTTATCCTATTATTTGCGGAGTACTCCTTAACAGCATATGGAATATTTACTTTTAATTTCAGGTTTTGTAATACTACTTTATAGCGGTAATTATCTGGTCAGAGGGAGCATTTCCCTGGCTCATAAATACAGAGTCTCTACACTGGTTATCGGAGTAACAGTAGTATCTTTCGGAACATCGGCTCCCGAATTATTTGTCAGTGTTATTGCTGCAGCTCAAGGTCATCCGGCAATCACCGTAGGCAATATAATCGGTTCTAATATTGCTAATATTGCGCTGGTATTAGCTGCCACATCAATTATTATTCCTATTCCGGTTAAAACTAATACTATTAAGTACGATTGGCCGGTAATGATGATTACCAGCATAATATTTTATATTTTTATTTTATATGGATACCTGAGATTATGGCAAGGAATAATTTTTATAGTGTTCCTCGTTTCTTATGTGTTTCTGTCATTATTCTTTTCAAAAAAGAATTATGAACCAGCAACTGGAACAAAGTTGCATATGCATAATACATTACCATTTACATTGCTTTTTATATTTTTTATTTCAATAGGCCTGCTGTTGTTCTCAAGCTATCCTGTAATAAATTTGGTTTTAGTACTAATCCTTATTTCTTATTCTCTTGTATCATTGTTTTTCCCAAAAAAAAACCATATTCCTTCAACCGGGAAAAAAATCCAGGTTCAATATTCGTTACCTGTTGCATTGCTTGTTATATCCTTATCAGCAATATGCCTGGCATTAAGCTCATACCTGCTTGTAAATAATGCTGTAAGTATTGCTAAAAATATTGGTATTAGCGAAAGGGTGATTTCCATTTCAGTTATTGCTTTCGGTACAAGCGTTCCAGAACTTGCAACCTCAATGATTGCAGCCTTTAAGAAAGAAATGGATATTTCCATTGGAAATATTATAGGTTCAAATATTTTTAACATTTTAGGAGTTCTGGGAATAGCAAGCCTGATAACACCTATCCCAATTAACGAAATGATATTAAAGGTCGATGTGCTGTGGATGTTAGGTATATCGTTTTTACTCCTTTTATTTATACTGCCTTTGAAGGGAGGTAAACTAACCAGGATGAAAGGGACTACATTATTAGTAATATATTGTGTTTATATATATTTGCTATTTATTAAACCATCTTAAAAATAATGATAGAAGTTAAGAACATTACCAAAAGCTTTGGAGACCTTCAGGTTTTAAAAGGTATTGATTTGACTGTTGAAAAAGGTGAAATAGTTTCTATTATGGGTGCAAGTGGCGCAGGAAAAACTACCCTGCTGCAAATAATAGGTACTTTATTAAGTCCCGGTTCAGGACTGATAAAAGTAAATAATACTGATGTGATAAACTTAAAAGATAAACAACTTGCTAAGTTCAGAAATCAACATATCGGTTTTGTTTTTCAATTTCATCATTTATTACCGGAATTTACAGCACTTGAGAATGTCTGTATTCCGGCATTCGTTGCAAAAACAAACAGGCTTAAGGCTGAATCGAATGCAAAAGAGATATTAAAGTTTCTAAATCTCGGAGACAGGCTCGATCATAAACCCAATGAACTTTCAGGTGGCGAACAGCAACGCGTAGCAGTGGCACGTGCCTTAATTAACAATCCCGACGTTATTTTGGCCGACGAACCATCCGGAAATCTTGATACTAAAAATAAAGAGGAACTACATAATCTTTTTTTCTCACTCAGGAATGAATATAAGCAGACTATTATCATTGCTACTCATGATAAAGAGCTGGCAAATATGTCTGATAGAATGCTGATAATTCATGATGGAAAAATAACTGTATGAGCTTTGGTGATAAGGAGTCCCTGGAGATATTAGAATCTATATATTGCGAATTGTCATAAGAATTATGGAGATTGATGATATAAAAGATTTTCTGGATGAAAAATACGATCAGTATAACCGCCCTGAATTTATTGAGACCGATCCTATCCAAATTCCTCACCTCTTTTCCGGTTCCAATGATATTGAAATAGCGGGTTTTTTTTCAGCAATTATTTCATGGGGCCAGCGAAAAACAATCATTAAAAATGGATTAATGTTAATGAAATTAATGGATAATAATCCATATGATTTCATTATCAATGCAAGTGACCGGGAAATTAAAGCTTTCAGGAATTTTAAACACCGTACATTTAATTATATTGATACGGCTTATTTCTGTAAATCTTTAAAGAATATTTATTGTAAGCATGCAGGTATAAAATCAATTTTTGAAAAAAATTATCTTAAATATGGTAGTCTAAAAAATGCTGTAATTAACTTCAGGAAAGCATTCTTTGAAATACCACATCCTAACAGAACTTTGAAGCACATCTCTGACGTTTCCAGGGGATCTGCTGCAAAGCGCATTAATATGTTCCTTAGATGGATGGTAAGAAAAGACAACCGTGGTGTGGACTTTGGAACCTGGAGTAATATTCCCTCTTCAGCATTATATATTCCATTGGATGTCCACTCGGGATCAGTAGCCCGAAAACTTGGAATACTCAAAAGGAAACAGAATGACTGGCAGTCAGTTGAAATACTAACTGAAGTCCTACGGAATTTTGATCAGGATGATCCTGTGAAATACGATTTTGCTTTATTCGGACTCGGAGTAAGAGATGAATTTTAATTTACCCTGTGAAATCCGGCAAGGCCGGAATACCTCTGGCATTATTTCAAGGGTGTTTCACAAGTTAAATTTATGAAATTATATTCCAAAGTAGTACCTTTAAAATATTATGAGCCTGAGCATAACAGATTGGGTAGTAATAGCACTATATATCTTAATAGTCTTATTTGCCGGCTTTAAATTCAGAAAGACAGCCAGTAAATCTATTAATGAATTCTTCCTTAGCGGACGTAATCTTCCATGGTACCTTGCGGGATTTTCAATGGTTGCAGCAACATTTACTATTAACAGTCCGGTTACAATTACTGAGTTTGTTCATCAAAAAGGAATCTCTGGTAACTGGATATGGTGGAGTATGCTGATAGGCGGAACATTCACTACATTCTTTTTATCAAATTTATGGCGCAGAGCTAATATATTAACTGAACTTGAATTTATCGAGTTAAGGTATGGCGGTAAAATTGCTGCTTTCCTTCGTGGATTCAAATCAGTTTATTTTGCATTGTTCTTAAATATTCTAATTATTGCATGGATTAATGTTTCAATGATAGCCATTCTTAAAATCCTTTTCAACGTACCATATGCACAATTATATATTTATCTTGGCGCTGCAATGGCTATTGCCCTTATATATTCTTCATTATCAGGGCTAAAGGGTATTGCCTATGCCCATATTTTTCAGTTTGTTATCGCTCTTACAGGTTCAGTTATACTGGCAGTGGTTATTCTTTCTTCTTTTAAGATTAACGGAATAACAGGATTAAAAATGAGGCTTAATGAAATCTCTTCCGATTATCTTAAATTTCTGCCGAAGCTCACAGGTTCTGCTGATACTTCAATATCAACCATATCAATCAGCGTTACTACATTACTGGCGTATATCGGAGTTCAATGGTGGGCAAGCTGGTCACCCGAATACGAGCCAGGTGGCGGAGGATACCTTGCTCAACGTATGATGAGTGTAAAAACAGAGAAAGAATCAATTTGGGCTACATTACTTTTCCAGATTGTACATTATGCATTAAGGCCATGGCCGTGGATAATAATCGGCCTGTGCACTATTGTCCTTTATCCTGAGCTTGGTGAAGGAAAGTATAAACTGGGCTATTTCATGGCAATTAAGGAATATATGCCCTACGGATTAACAGGACTGTTCCTTATATCCTTTATTGCAGTCTATATGAGTATAATCTCAACCCAACTGAACCTGGGAGCAAGCTACCTGGTAAATGACCTGTATAAAAGATTTATTACCAGGGCAGAAAGGTTTAGTGATAATGACAAAAAAGAGTCACATTATGTTTTGATAAGCAGGCTGATCAAAGTATTACTCGTGGGAATTTCATTATACATAACTTCTTTCTTTAATTCAATAACAAGTATCTGGGAATTTTTAATGGCCAGTTGCAGCGGAATAGGCCTGGTATTAATTCTAAGGTGGTTCTGGTGGCGAATAAATGCATGGAGTGAAATTACCGCCACTGTATTCCCATTTATTCTGCTATATATACTGAATAATTTTTTTGATATTAACTTCCCCGTAAATTTATATTTAATCACCGGCGGTACAACTTTAGCATGGTTATTAATTACATTTCTTACTCCTGCGGAAAGTAAAGATGTATTAAAGAAATTTTGCCGGAAAATAAAGCCTGTGGGATTCTGGGGAGAATTTTCGCAATTCTCTGAGAAACATTCTAATCAATACTTTATTGCCCTGTTTATGTGCTGGATAAGCTCAATTATTATGATATATTCTATTATGTTTTTTGCAGGAAAGCTGATATTCAAAGAATATATTTCCGCCTTTGGCTGGTTGCTGGCTTCAATTATCTACTTTGCTTTCTTAAGAGGTGCTATGAAAGTTATTACTTCTGAAAAATAAACTTCACATCAACAAACCCGCCCCATTGTAATTTAATTTAACTAAATTTTGTCATAAATCCTGCATTATAATTTCCTTACTTTTCTTGCAATTTTTCTTCTTATTTTTTTGCTGGAAGGCGGAGGCCCAACTTTTACTTTCGTATTATTAATGAATAATTCATCAACTGATCCGTATCTAATCATAGTGTCTTTATCAAAAGTGCTTATTTCTTTGAAAACAACCTTATCTCCAAATTCAGAAGACACCTTCATCGCTCTGTCATGCACCATATTCATAGCCGGACAGCCACCGTTAATAAAAGATGTAACAGTAACCTTTCCCGGAATTAGCTCAAGCTGCGGGTCTTTATCCTTAACCTCCCAGACAGGTGGTTCGGCATCATTTGTAAAAGGTTTCCAGAGTAATACCATTATGCCCTTTTTATACACCTTCCGGTATCCCTGCTTTTTGAACCATGAAGCCCTTATAAAGGCTGGTATCGATACACCCCATGCTGACATGCCTTTAGCTCCCCTGGCTTTGGCATTATCCTCAGCTGCTCTAATAAGCGCCTTGCCCACCCCTTTCTTACGAAAATTCCCCCCGGCCTTTTTTTTACCAAGAACATAGATGCAATTAATAAAATACAAATCTTTCCCTCCGGCAAATGAATATTTAATGGGCATGTACTGAATCATCCCCCCGAATCTTCCGTTATCATCCAAAACCAGTTTAACGCAGAGGCCTTTGTCTTTCATTTTACCGTACCATTGCTCCTTATGATGTGCAGCCTCTTTTAATTCGACATCCTTGTCCATAAGACAAACAAAATACAAGTGTTTGTTTTCCTCATTTAAATCAATAATTTTCATTTCTGCAGGTTTTAAAGGTTAATATCTTGGTTTTTCCTTAATCTCATAATAATAATTTTCAATGCCAATCTCTTTTATTCTTTGATTTATTTCTATCCACCGTTTCCTTAAATGATCATCGAAATTTCCCAATAACTCCTGTAGCTTCCTGCTATGGTATTTAATACCTCCGTCAGCATTAGCAAAGCATTTCTCGCAGTTAAGTCCGCAAGGGCCTAATGCTTTTTTTATCTTTCCAATATTATTCATACTTATCATATTTTACATATTTTTCATAATTATTACATTTATCTGTTTATTACCATTATTCAAATATTTCGCCCCAATAGGGTTTTGAAATATCAGCTACTGCTTTAATCCATTTCGAAAATTTATCCCTGAGATGTTTACCATTCCAATTTTCAGGAAGAAACTCCCATGGTAATAGAGGATCTTTAAAAAGAAGATTAACAATTTTTCCTCCGGTTAACATTTGATCAACAAATGCATTTTCAGGCGATAACGATACTAAATTCCTGTTTTTATCATCTAATATCTTCAATCCTAATCCCAGGCTTTTGTTTACATCATTTAACTTCCATAATCTTATAACTTCTTTTCTACTAATGTCGCTTAAACTCTGAAACCTTACCGTAATGCAATGTCTGTTAGTAATAATATCTTTTAAATTATTTTCAAGTTCTTCATTTTTATTATGCGGTCTGATCCATACGCCAGGATATAAAGGAGCAAATCTGTATACAGTCAATTTCTTTCTGATGTGATATCTTAATGAATTATCAATTACAGGAACCGAAAATAATACTCCCATCCAGCTTCCGTCCCAATTATTCCAGTCTGGTTCTTTAAAACTGAATGATACATTCGAACTTATCCTTTTTCCTTTGCTGCTGAATTTATAAAAAGCGTTCCTTCCCTTTTTATGTGACTCAACTGTTCCTTTGGAAGTTATACGTGAAAGTGAAGTCCTTAAACTACTTTCTGATATATTAAAAGGTTTTGTAAGCCATTTTAAATCCGAAACTGAATACTCAGACTTATTAATTGATGCCATCAGACCAAATATCAAATCACTGTCTTTCATGAAACAAATATATTACATTTTTTTTATCATTGCAATTTATTTGTAACGAAGG
>CBFCXR010000084.1:0-9935 GCA_965602045.1 uncultured Bacteroidales bacterium
GTTTATAAATTAAATAACGTTGAAAATATTAAATTTTGTATTTTAAATAAAGCAAATTGCAATTTAATTCTCTAAAATTTAGGTAAAATGAATATAATAATAACCGGGGCAAGTCAGGGTATAGGTTATGAGATATCAAAGATTTTTGCAGATAATTCTGAAAATACAATAATTGCTGTTTCAAGGAACGAGAAGAAGCTGGAACAACTTAAAAATGACTGTTCAGAAATAAATGCTGATTCAAAACTGGTTCCGGTTCCTTTTGACCTGGAAAGAATATTAAGTGATCCGGATGATTTAACCAGGATTATTTTACAGCATTTTGATCACATTGATATATTGATTAATAATGCAGGATTACTTATTAATAAGCTTTTTATGGACACATCCTATGAGGAGGCGTTGAAAATATATAATTTAAATTTATTTACGCCTGCTATACTTATAAAGATATTATCTCCATACATGGGTAAAAAAGACATATCGCACGTTGTCAATATTAGTAGTATGGCTGGATATCAGGGTAGTTCAAAATATCCGGGATTATCTTATTACAGTTCCAGCAAGGCGGCGCTAGCCAGTCTGACTGAATGCCTGAGCCGTGAATTTAAAAATACAAGGACGTATTTTAACAGTCTTGCTCTCGGATCTGTGCAGACCAAAATGTTTTCAGATGCTTTTCCGGGCCTGAAGGCTATGATGACTCCCGGGCAGATGGCAGAATTTATTGTGGATTTCGCTTTAAACGGATATAAATATTTCAGAGGTAAAATAATTCCTGTTTCAATATCCAATCCATAGTTATGATGCTTTTGATTCAGCTTTACCGGTCATACTAGTTACAATCTTCATTGTATCCTCTGCAATTACAAGTTCTTCATTTGTCGGCACAACTATTACGGTTAATTTTGAATTTTCTTTTGAGATAATTGCTTCCTTTCCGCGAATGTTATTATTCTTATTAATATCAAATTCCAATCCCAGGTATTCCAGTCCTTCACATATAGCTTCACGTGTAATAGGACTGTTTTCTCCAATTCCACCGGAGAAAATAATTATATCCACACCACCCATAATAGCAGTATATGCGCCAATAAATTTTTTAGCGCGGTAATTATACATATCCAGTCCGAGTTTTGCCCTGGGTTCATTTTGTTTTATTGCTGCGTTCTCAATTTCTCTCATGTCAGACGATATACCGGTAATTCCCAGCATTCCGCTCTGTTTATTAATAAGTGTACTTGCAGCCTGGATTCCTATTTCTTCTTTATCCATTATAAATGTTAATATACCGATATCCAGATCTCCTGAACGGGTACCCATAATAAGACCCTCAATAGGAGTAAAGCCCATTGATGTATCTATTGATTTCCCTCCCTTTATGGCCGACATAGAAGAACCGTTTCCCAGGTGACAGGAAATAATCCTTTTTTTCGTGATATCTACTTTCAGGATTTCACAGGCTCTCCTGCTTATGTAATAATGACTAGTACCGTGAAAACCGTATTTTCTTATCCCATACTTTTTATAAAGAGCATATGGAATGGCATACATGTATGCATATTTGGGTAATGTTTGATGGAAAGCCGTATCGAAGACTGCTACCTGACGAATGCCTGGGATTAAAAGTTTCATTGCGGTAATTCCTTTCAGATTGGCCGGATTATGCAGGGGGGCCAGGTCAATGAATTTTTCAATTTCTGCCTGAACTTCATCAGTAACATATACACTTGCATGAAATTTTTCACCTCCATTTACTACTCTGTGTCCAACAGCATCTATTTCATGAAGACCTGATATACAACCATGCTTTTTACTTGTAATTATTCCTAAAATGTATTCTATACCTATCAAATGGTCTAATATCTCACCTTCGAACTTTACTTTATCGCCATTTTCTTTCTGAAGGCTGACGAAAGAACCTTTCAATCCTACTTTTTCAGCTACACCTTTTGCCAGTATAGCTTTTTTGTTCATATCGAACAACTGGTATTTTATTGACGAACTTCCGCAATTGAGAACCAGAATTTTCATTTTTTAATATAATTTATTTAGATATTCTTTTACCGTGTTTATCATATTCATAAAATCCCTTACCTGATACGCGTCCTAACTGATGAGCCCTGACAAGCTTTTTTATTACCGGGGAGGCTTTGTATTTGATGTCACCAAATTCGGTGTACAGGTTATCCATCCATCTTAATAATTTTTCGAGGCCTATTTTATCTGCCATTTCAAAAGGGCCTAGAGATAGTCCCATTCCAATTTTCATTGTCTTGTCGATATCTTCTTTCGTGCCAACTCCTTCCATCAATACCTCGCAGGCTTCATTAACTAATGCAACAATAAGTCTTACACTAATTAGCCCGGGGGATTCCTCTACCGGGATTACAGTTTTGTCTAACATCTTAACAAACTTATGCACCTTATCATACACCTCATCAGATGTATAAAGTCCGCGAACCACTTCTATCATTTTAGAGCTGGGGGCATTTGTGAGAAAATGCAAACTTACGCATCTATCCTTATGCTCCAGTTCAGATGATAATTCAGTAATTACTATTGTTGTTGAATTGGTTGCGATAATAGCTTCAGGGGTAACGTATTTTTCGACGTTTTTAAATACTTCTTTTCGGGTAGAAACCCTTTGTTCACGTGATTTAGAACGTATTGCTTCGATCACCAGATCACAATCCTTCAAATGTTGATATCCTACATGACCGTGGATTCGGGACATGATTGCTCGTTTCTCACTGGGTGTCATACCCCAATGGTCAATCATGCTATCGATCTCTTCCCCGATAAATTCAAAAGCAGATTTTATTTTTTCATCCGACAACTCGATAAAAACTACTTCAAGCTCTTTTGAACTGATCATAATAGCGATATTCTGTCCGACAGTACCGCAGCCCACAATACCTACTTTTGAGAATAAGGTTTTTGGCCTGTCCTTTTGACTAAGACCGTATTTCTCTATTGGTTCAGTATGGGTTCCTGCCATGTTTGATTATTTTAAGTTAAAAAATATTTATTACACTTTTTTTGCTATAGCCTGATTAGCAGTAATTGCTACCAGGTTTACTATATCATCGACCGAGCATCCCCTTGATAAATCGTTTATCGGAGCGGCCAGGCCCTGTAAGACGGGCCCAATTGCTTCTGCATGAGCAATTCTTTGAATAAGCTTATATGCAATATTACCTGACTCTAAGTTTGGAAAGATTAACACATTAGCATTTCCTGCGATTTCACTTCCAGGTGCCTTTTTTTCACCAACTTCTTTAATTATTGCGGCATCAGCCTGGAGTTCACCATCAATCTTCAGGCTGCTGTCCATTTGCTTTGCCAGTTTGGTAGCATTTATCACTTTATCAACCATTTCATGCTGGGCACTTCCTTTTGTTGAGAAGCTTAACATTGCGATCCGGGGTTCTAATCCGGCAATTGCCCGGGTTGTATTTGCAGTTGCAACAGCAATTTCAGCAAGTTCCTTTTCATCAGGATCCGGATGAACAGCACAATCTGCAAAAACCATTAATCCATCCTTGCCAAAGCTCTTATCCTTTAATATCATTAAAAAAGCCCCTGAAACAACATTTATCCCCGGCATAGTTTTAACAAACTGGAATGCAGGTCTTAATACATTTCCTGTAGCATTAGCCGCTCCAGCTACTTCACCATCTGCATCTCCATTCTTTATCATTATAGTCGACAGATATAAGGGATTTTTAAGCATTTCGTAAGCTTCATCTTTTGTTAAGCCCTTTGATTTCCTGATCTCTACCATTAAATCAGCATAGATATCCTTTTTATCATTTTTTTCAGGATCAACAATAGTAGCTTTGTCCAGGTTTTTAAGCTTCAGGTTGCTACTGTCTGATTTAATAGCTTTGTTATTGCCAATTAATATAACATTTGCAATGTTTTCCTGAATAATTATGTCAGCTGCTTTTAATATTCGATGGTCATAAGTCTCAGGCAATATGATTCTTTGCAGGTTTCTTTTAGCATTATCTTTAACTTGTCTTATCAAATCCATTGTATGTCAATAATTTAAGATTAAATGGATAATGCTTATAAAGTTAATTAAATTAGTTTAAATCTCTTTCAAATTTTTGTGATTTATACAATCTGTATAATAATAAATTTCAAATAACTTTTTTCAGGACTTGAAAGGAATGGGAATATAAACTAAAAAGCTGATGATCAGATAACCATCAGCCTTTTAATGCTTAATTTATATTACGTTACTGAATTGAATCTCCTATATGCTTTGCCAGGAATTCTCCCATAGCCCTATAGAAATCAAACCTGTTTTCTTCGTTTCTGAAACCATGTCCCTCGTTATCCTTAACCATATACTCAACTTCAATTCCTCTTGCTCTCATTTTTTCAACCATCTGGTCGGATTCGTTTTTGTTTACCCGCGGATCATTGGCTCCCTGAGCTATAAACAGCGGAGCCATAATTTTATCGGCATGCAAAGCCGGTGATACTCCTGCAAGCATTACACTATCTTTGACAGGATCACCCACCATCTCATAAAACATTTGTCTCATTGGTTCCCAGTACGGAGGAATTGTCTTCATAAAAGTAAACATATTTGAGACTCCCACATAGTCAACACCACAGGCATATAAGTCTGGTGTGAAAGTTAATCCGGCAAGTGTTGCATAACCGCCGTAGCTTCCACCATATATAGCGATTTTATTCTCATTGGCAATACCTTGTTCTATAAGCCATTTTGCTCCGTCAGTAATATCATCCTGCATTGTTTTTCCCCATTTTTTCATTGATTTCAACCAGAATTCCTTACCATATCCGGTAGAACCTCTGAAATTCATTTGCATAACAGCATATCCCTGATTTGCCAGGAATTGAACTTCAGGATTGAAACCCCACCTGTCTCTTGCCCAGGGACCACCGTGCGGATTGATAACAACAGAAAGGTTATTTGGTTTTAAACCAACCGGTAATGTAAGATAACCATGGATTAATAGCCCATCCCTTGATTTATATTCAACCGGCTGCATTTCTGAAAGATTTTCCTCTAATAACCAAGGGCTTACTTCATGAATTTTGTTTAAAATGTTATTGCCAGGATCAAAAAAGTAGTAGGCGCCTCTTGTGCGGTCACTATATGTCCTTACGATGAACTTATTTTCATCCCTGTCAATATCAGCAATGGAGACCTCATATTGGCCCAGTTCCTTGTTTAATATTTCATACCATTTCTCATATGTTTCATCAAAGAAATGCCTTTGATATTTTGTAGTATAATAACCTGCTTCAACTAAAACCTTCCTTTTTCTTGAATAATGCAGGCGGGTTACATCTACTTCATCATTAGAAAATAAAGTATCAATTTCCTTACGGTTTATAGGATCAAACTCAACGATAACCATCTTGTCTCTTCCAAGATTTGAGGAAGCATAGATATTATTATTATCGAAAGTAAAAAAATGCGGCTCAAAACTTTCCTTATACGAAGTTGTAAGTATCTCGCTAAAATTATCCTTCTCACTTTCCCTGTATAATAATGTTTTATTTATTCCACCTGTTATGGCTAAAGCTACACGGAGTTTGCCATCATGGTCAGTCATCCATCCAACAATATTTCCTGGATTTTCGGCCAGCATTTCAAGCTCTCCCGTATTAATGTTTAATCTGTAAGGGTCAAAAACAGTTGCATCTCTTTTATTCAACCCAATAATCACATAATCGGGGATATCCTTAAGATCATCAATTAGGGTTGTTCTAACATCTTCATAATCTGTAAGGCATACAAGATTTGTACCGTCAATATTAACTCCATACAGCTTATAATTTTCATTGCCTCCATCATCTTTGACATATAAAATCCTGTCTTCATTTGCCCATAAATACCCTGCTATATCCCTGTCTGTTTCGTGGGTTAGTCTTTTGGCAGAATCACTGTTTATTTTCTGAATAAACACATTCATCCTGTTTTCATAGGGAGCGGTGTAGGAAAAATATTTACCATCAGGTGAAATCTTAAAATATGTTTTCTCAGGATTTTTGAAAAAGT
The DNA here is from genome assembly GCA_965602045.1 of uncultured Bacteroidales bacterium. Lineage (GTDB taxonomy): Bacteria > Bacteroidota > Bacteroidia > Bacteroidales > UBA10428. The sequence goes on from CBFCXR010000084.1 coordinate 6,050, forward strand.
CTTCAAGCGGGATTAACGGTGCTTTGTTAAATCTTTCAGTGCACGCAGCTAACATCATAATTATTACAATTGGTAAAGTAGTTAGAAGTTTTGTTTTCATTTTAAACAGTTTTAAAATTAATTTATTATTTGTTTCTATGCTAATGATAAGAAATTAGTTGTCAATATAAAATTAGTCAATGACTGTTAATATAAAAAACTATTTAACTATTAGATTTGCATTATTATTGTGATAAATGTAAAAAAAGGCTTTAATTGTAGTATATATTAATTATTTGTTAAATGATTCAAAATAAAAAACTAAAGATTGGCTTGAAGAAACTGAATAGCAAAATTGAAGGAGACTTATTTACTGATGATACAACAAAAATTTTATATGCTACGGATGCCTCAATTTATAAAGAAACTCCCCTTGCAGTTGTCAGACCTAAGACTTTAGAGGATGTCAGGAAAGTGATTTTATTTGCTAACAAACATAAATTCACGGTAATACCAAGAACAGCAGGAACATCTTTAGCCGGACAGGTGGTTGGAAATGGAATTATAGTAGATGTTTCAAAATATTTTACCAGTATTTTAGAAGTGAATACCGAAGAAAAGTGGGCAAGGGTTCAACCCGGAGTTGTTCCGGATGAATTAAACCAACATCTTAAAGAATACGATTTGTTTTTTGCCCCGGAAACTTCTACTTCAAACAGATGTATGATAGGAGGGATGGTTGGGAACAACGCATGCGGATTGCATTCTCTTGTTTATGGTAGCACCAGGGATCATCTGCTTGAGTTAAAGGGCATACTTAGCGATGGTTCGGAAGCGGAGTTTAAGCCTCTTGGAAAAGAGGAGTTCTCTGCCAAAATGAGAGGTGACACATTAGAAAATAAGATATATAAAAATATTTATGATATATTATCAGATAATAATAATAAGAAAAAAATCAGAAAGGAATTTCCGGATCCAAAGATAAGAAGAAGAAATTCAGGCTATGCAATTGATTTACTTTTAGATTCGGAACCATTTTCTGCAAATGATACTGCTTTTAACTTTTGCAAACTTCTTGCAGGGTCTGAAGGTACTCTTGCATTTATTACGGAAATTAAGCTAAATCTAATCCCTCTGTCGGCAAAAGAGAAAGGATTAATCTGTGTGCATTTTAATACCCTTGAGGAGGCATTAAAAGCTAATTTAATAGCTCTTAAGCATAATCCCCTGGCAGTTGAATTAATGGACAGGACTATTCTTGATTGTACTAAGGCAAATATTGAACAAAAAAAGAACAGATTTTTTATTGAAGGGGATCCGGCTGCAATTCTGATTATTGAGTGTGCAGGAGATTCAAAAAAAGAAATTGAAAAGATAAAGGAAAATATTGAGTCTGATTTCAGGGCATCTGAATTCGGATATCACTTTCCGCTAATTCTCGGGGAAGATACTAAAAAGGTGTGGGACCTGAGAAAAGCTGGATTAGGGGTATTATCCAATTTACCCGGTGATGCAAAGCCTGTTTCGGTTATAGAAGATACTGCAGTAAATCCTGAAGTACTATCAGATTATATTGTTGATTTTAAGAAGTTGCTTGCAAAGCACAATCTTAAATGTGTTTTTCATGCGCATATTGCTACCGGTGAATTGCACATGAGGCCTTTATTAAACTTAAAAGATGAGAAAGATACAGGGCTCTTAAGGATAATAGCAGAGGAAATAGCACATCTGGTGAAGAAGTATAACGGTTCGTTTAGTGGTGAACATGGTGATGGCCGTGTAAGAGGAGAATTTTTACCTGTCATCATCGGTGAACATAATTATGAGTTATTAAAGCAGATAAAGAAAACATGGGATCCGGATAACGTTTTTAATGCACACAAGATAACAGATTCCAGGAGGATGGACACTTTTTTACGTTATAAACCGGGTCAGGAAACGCGCGACATTAAAACATACTTTGATTTCTCATCAACACAAGGAATAATAAGGATGATTGAGAAGTGCAATGGTTCAGGCGATTGCAGAAAGTCAGAGAAAATAGGAGGGACCATGTGTCCCAGTTACATGGCAACAAAAGATGAGAATACAACAACCAGGGCGAGGGCTAATATATTGCGTGAATTCTTAAGCAATTCGCCAAAACCCAATCCGTTTAATCATAAGGAAATCTATGATATACTAGACTTATGCCTGTCATGCAAGGGATGTAAGTCAGAATGCCCTTCAAATGTCGACATGGCCAATCTGAAAGCAGAATTTCTTCAGCATTACTATGAAACTAACGGTATACCCTTACGGACAAGATTAATAGCCAATATCTCCCAAATTAATAAAATTGGGGCACTTATACCTGTTGCGTACAACAAGATTATTTCAAACAGGATGGTTTCGTCAATTATTAAGAAGATTCTTGGATTTGCATCAAGCAGAAGTCTTCCGCAATTGCATAAGTTCACATTACGAAGATGGATGAATAAGAATTTATCCGATATTAATCGCAAATTGAAAGAACAAGCTAACGAGGTGTATATATTTATCGATGAGTTTACAAATTATAACGATACAGATATTGGAATTAAGGCGGTTAAGTTACTCAGCAGGCTTGGTTACAGAGTTAATATGGTTGAACATGCAGAAAGCGGGAGAACTTATATCTCTAAGGGATTATTAAAAAAAGCAAAAATCATTGCTAATAAAAATGTGTCAATATTCTGGGATATTATCAGTGCATCAATTCCTTTAATTGGAATAGAGCCATCATCAATATTAACATTCAGGGATGAATACCCTGACCTGGTAAACAGGAAAATAAAATCTGCTTCACAAAAGCTGGCAAAAAATGTTTTTACTTTAGATGAATTTATATCCAGGGAGTATGAAGCTGGAAAAATTAGCAGGAATATTTTTACTGAATCATCAAAGAAAATAAAATTGCACGGCCATTGCCAGCAAAAAGCCATTGCCTCAACAGAGACTATATTAAGTATGCTGTCTATTCCGAAGAACTATACAGTGGAAGAGATAAAATCCGGATGCTGCGGAATGGCAGGTTCTTTTGGATATGAGAAGGAACACTATGATCTGTCAATGAAGATAGGAGAGCTTGTGCTTTTTCCTGAAATAAGAAAATCATCAAATGAAATAATTATTTCAGCTCCGGGTACAAGTTGCAGGCAACAGATATTGGATGGTACAGGGGTTAGGGCACTACATCCGGTTGAGGTTTTATATGATGCTTTAAAATAACATTATAAAGATCACAATGTGTTGCCAGGTGATGTATTAATATTCCCTTTTAGGGTATTTTATTTTTATGTCCTTATGCCGGACAGGCACTTACAAAAAGGTATAAATTATTGCTAATAATTATTAAATGAATAATACATTAGTAAAACAGTATTTTAAAAATATTTTTTAATAAATAAATAATAATTAAAAAGGTCATGAATAGTAAAATAGATAAAGCTGAAGCATGTTTTAAAGAGGGATTCAACTGTTGCCAGGCAGTTCTGTCAGTTTACTGCGAAGAATTAGGAATAAGCAGGGAAAAAGCCATGAAAATTGCCACAGGTTTTGGTGCTGGAATGGCGTATATGGGTGAAACATGTGGAGCAGTTACCGGAGCTTTTATGGTATTCGGACTTAAACACGGAAGAAGTAAGGTCGATGACACCGATGCAAGAGATAAGACTTATAAGCTAATGCAGGAATTCGTTAAAGAATTCAAATCAAAAAATGGTTTTCTGAAATGCAAAGAATTGCTGGGGGAAGATATAAGCAAACCTGAAGGATTAAAAAAAGCTTTTGATGAAGACAAATTTTCTACAGTTTGTCCGAAAATGGTTAGAGATTCAGCTAGTATAGTCGAAAGATTATTATAAATATAATATTTGCAGGTATCGGC
>CBFCXR010000085.1:0-9855 GCA_965602045.1 uncultured Bacteroidales bacterium
TGCAAGTTTTAAAAACGGGGAAGGCTTTACCATATTAAGTGTTTCCATGGATATGAACAAAACCGCATGGAAAAATGCCGTTATAAAAGATAAGCTGGAATGGCAGAACCATGTAAGCGATTTAAAGGGATGGCGCAACGAAGCAGCTTTACTGTATAATATTTCAGCTGTACCATATTGTTACTTAATAGATGGAGACGGGATTGTGGTAGCAATAAATCCCCGGGGAGAAAAACTGGAAAGCGAACTGAGAAAGCTGAGGAAAAAGTGGGTCCCCCTATTCTTTGAAAAGAAATAACTTAGATTCCCATCTCTATTTACCGGCTTTGACGCGCTTTTTTACCCTGTCCATCAAGGCTTTAAGCTTCTCAATTACAGCTGATGAATCATCTTCCTGGCTTCCTGACTTTAATGCCACGGCCGTCCCACAACCCAAATCCGCCTCTAATTCGTCTAACTGGTCATCGGTATATTCTTTTCCATTCCACTTATACACACATTCGTTTTCAGTACAACATGCCGTTACGAATTTACCTGTGCATATTTCATCCTGTAAGCAGGTCTCTTCCGGATCTGATTCACAACTATACCAGGTTGTTACCAGAATTCCCAGTAAAATAACACTTAGTAAATAAAATTTCTTTTTCATATATGTATCTTTTAATTGCTTAATTAATGTTCAATTTATCCGAATACAATAACAAACTCTTACAAATTTACTTCTTTAATAACAAATTAAATGAAAAAGTCTATACAAATTCTTTGCCAAAAAATAAATCAGTTTACTCCCGTATTGTAATTTGCTATATTTGGATGAAACCTTATATTTAATAATCCTTCACTTACCTTAACCCTGCTTCTCATTTTCTCCTGATCGCTTTTATTATCAAGTCCGCTGCGTCTTTTTCCATCAATACTATAAGATTTTACCAGAGTACCTTTCCGGCCTGTACTGGTAATTTCATCTCCTATTTCATCCTGCTTTTCAATGCGTTTCTTTGTTTTACCAGTCAGTATATCACTTAAAAATACAATAAAATGATAGGAATAATCCTCACCAAAACTTTGCATTCCAAGGGCCGTTGCGTCAAGCTTATTGCTAACAACTAAAGTTGTTGGCACATAGATAGCATCCTGAAAAACGAATACATTGCTGTTGATTGTCTTAAATTCCAACCTATCCAGGCTACCAATTCCCTTAAGATGTTGTTCCATGTCTTTTACCGGCTGATAATTGTATATTCCACCTTTTTCCAATTTAATATCACCCCGCACATACATTTTATTTCGAATTATTGAATCACCCTTAAAGTAAATCTGGGCATCGACTTTGGATGAAATAATGCCGGAAAGGTTCTCATGGGTTATGGAGGGTTCGTAAAAATCTTTAAAATTGTTGAAGTCTTCAAGTAGTCGGGTAACATTCATTTTTTCAATTCCATTCTTTACCCATAGCATCTTTTCTTCATCTTTAACAGAATATCTGACCGAAGTATTTAGTTTACCACCAAATCCATTAAATCTTAATTGATCAATCAGGTATAGACTGTCGGTAAGATTAAACAAGCCGGATACATTTTCCACCATGGCTTTCTTGTATGTCAGGCTTTTTACACTTAGCTTTCCTTTTATTAAGTATTTGTAGTTAGGATCTTTGGTACCGGTACTTTTTGCTGCTGAAGTATCTTTATTTTCTACGGAAGTTACACGTGCATCTGCATTTCCTGCCATAAATGGTGCAAAAAAGCTATAATCAAGGTTACCCAGACCAAATCGTCCCTCAACATATAGTCGCGATGCATGGTTTTTAATAACCGAATTATACAGGTTCACTATTTTAGTCGAATCTATGATAAAATCAATGCCACTATATATTCCATGCGTACTATTTATTTTAATGGTATCGGACTTCATGTGCAATTTTCCCGAAAGCTGCTTTACACTCACTAAAGTATCTGGCATGTCAACGGAGACCTTATCAAAATCGATACTAAATGTACTGTTTTTAAATACCTGATCTTTTATCTGGTTTGGAATAGAATCGAGCTTCAACTTTCCTCCGGAGGTAATCTGAGCCGTAATTTCGCCAGATAAGTTGTTCACCAATGTATCCGGAAGTATAGAGTTGATTTCGCTCAGATTAAGCTTTATATTACTGGTTATATTGAATTCGGGAGCTTTAAGATTCTGAATTTTTGCAGAACCATAAAAGACACAGCTATCGGTTCTGACCTGAAACGACTTCAAATCGATTCCAAGATTTGAGGGTTCACTGAGCTTTCCTGACAATTGGGCATCGAAGGAAGTGTTATTAATGTTAATGCTGTGAAGCGGAATGTTAAGGTTAAGATCGCGGGCAGTTATATGGTGTAAATCGTATACCAACTGCCCGGATAATGAATCGAGGGTCAAGGTCGAATTAAAAGCGAGAGAAAGATTAATGAAAGTAAGGTCAAGCTGACTTGTTTCAAGCAAATAATCAATAAAATCATTTCCAACAGAGTCCGGAAAGACACCTTTGGCATCGAGACGGGCCAGGAGTTGGCCCTTTGCATCAGATATTATAGTGTCTGGTATATATTCTTTGAACTCACCAAGATCGATCTCAAGATTGGAATTGATTTTATATTGTTTACGATCGAGATTCTTCAGACTGAAATACATATCAGCGCTGCTCTTCCCGGTTTCGGCATGAAATTTCCCGATAGTAATACTTGTTGTTTTGTTATTCCTCATTTTGCCATTCGTGAGATAACCGGCGAAAGAAATGTTTTTTAAAGATGGATAACCAACTATTTGTATATATCCATTCTTCATTGCAACATCCAGCTTCACCTCAGGCAGAATGGAATCAGAGACAAAGCCCTTTATCGAGGCATCCATATTCAGCATACCAGAAACTTTTTTCAGACCAATATCTTCAAGTGTTTTTTTGGGGACGTATTTGATTAACTCATCAATATTGATTTGAGTACCTTGCATATGAATATCCATTTCTATAGTATCCTTTATCACAGCACTTCCAATAATATTAAAATCAGCACCATCGGTTGACAAGATCAATTCTTTCACATCTACTGAATCTTCGGAATACGTCACATTAAAATCAATCTCCGTCTCTCTCATAGAGCACAAATTTGTAGCTTTATAATTGCAGTTTGACAATTTCAGCACACCTTGCGCCGAACCGTGCAGGTATTCACCTCTTATTTCACCGTTTACTTCAGCTTTAGGAATTACTATCTGAGCACTTATCAAGTTCAGACTATCGTAATAGTTACAATGAATATCCCTCAATATTAATTCTTTAAGCATAACATTCAGACCTGCTGAGGTGGTATCAGAAATATCTTTTTTTTTCGCATTGATTAAGAAATCAAAGTTGCTGGTGCCCCGGGTGTCGACGATGTAGCTGAAATCCACCCCTTTGATTTCAACCCTCATTATTTCAAATTCACCTTTAAAGAGCGGCCATGTTTTTGCGGAAACATAAGCCCTTTCAATTTTTGCCAGTGTTTCTTCCTCTGTAATTAGCGAATCGGATAAGCCAAAAGCATCGGGAGAACCAAGCCATACGCCTTCAAGTTTTATTGTTGCCAAAGGGAACCTCCGGATGAGGCTTAATGAAATATCGTCAATAACTATGGGTGCGTTAATAGATTTACCTATCTTCCTAAGTGCAATACCAGCAATCTCATTTTCCTTAAGTTTTGCTATAACAGAGAGTAAAATAATCATCATGAGAAACCCTGCCACGATGATACCAGATATCTTAAGTACTTTCTTCATGTAAAAGCCGTTATCTTCTATCTCTTAGTTATTATAGTATGTAATACAATCCAACCTGCTTTATGAATTTAATGCAAAACAGGTATTGTTCAGTTACAAAAATTATTGATAATAGATATCCTGAAAAAAAGTCCGTTTCAAGATAAATAGTTTTAGGTAAAGTAAACTAAAAATGAATTATTATCAATTATTTATACTAACTTTCGTGTTTACAGAAATAGACTTCTTTTCAAAAAAAATAAAGCCATGAAAAATGAAAAAAGTACCTCAAAGTCAAACATAAAGAAGGTCGCAGCAAAAAGCCATAAAGAAAAAAGAGCCGATAAAAAGGCCAAACGTGAAAAAGCTAAGCACGATAACTCATAACTATTCCTGATTTACGACAGATATTTGATTAATTTAGTAATACGCCTTATCTAAAATCATTCTAATTCGTTCCCTGTAAGGTTTTGAAATTGTTATACCTTAAGTCCAAAGCTACCTTAATCCCGACTAAGCGGGACAGGCTATAATGCTAAGCATTATAAGACACATCCATACATAAAAATCAATATGTCTCATAATTTGCACTATATTAAATAGCCGCTTTTAACTTTGTATGAGAAGTTGGTCCTAATTTAAGTGTTAAATATTTGGAATACTCTCCTTGATATTCTATATTTATAGAAACAACTAGCATATTGTGAAGAGAATTTTAATTATTGGGTATATAGTAGCTGTCTTATCTGTTGTTATTACAAATGCTCAATCGCAGCAGGCGATTCAAGAACATTATAAGTTTAAGTATCTTACGGTTGATCAGGGATTGTCAAATAATTGGGTAAGATCAATCTGCCAGGATTCACAAGGTTTTATATGGTTTGGTACCCAAAATGGAGCAAGTAAGTTTGATGGACAAACAATTGTATCATACAGACATGATCCTGATGACTCAACATCACTCTCATCTAATATACTTATTATAAATTTTCTGGATAGTAAATCTAATCTGTGGATTGGTACTAGTAAAGGTTTAGACCTCTATAATAGCGACTTTGATAATTTTATCAGATTTTCGCATAAAGATATTGACTGGCCAATAGGACAAGTATACTCAATAGCAGAAGATAAAATTGGACAGCTATGGTTTGGTGGTATTACAGGGTTATATGCCTATAATTTAAACACCTCAGAAATTAAATATTTTAGTAATAAAGTAGGTAATCCACATGGGATTCCTCCATATTTAATTTACAGGCTATTAGCAGATAAAAATAATAACATATGGATTTCAATATTGAATGAAGGACTTTGTATTTACAATCAAAATGATGGAAGTTTTAAATGTTTTAAAAATGAGCCCGAAGATCCTTCAACAATAAGCGACAACCGAATTGAAAAGCTCTATGAGGATAGTAAAGGTAATATATGGGCAGGAACAATGAATAATGGATTAAATCTTTTTGTACCTGAGAGTAATTCGTTTCTAAAGATTATCCCTGATTCAAATAATAGTTATTCTACAAGAGTAAGAGAAATATTTGAGGATCTGAGAGGAAATTTATTTATTGGAACGCGTAGTGGGTTATATGTTCATAATAATCAAACGAATGAATTTATTTCATATGCTTATAAAGGTCATAGCTTTTCAAGTTTAAGTCAAAACTCAATATATTGTAGTTTTATTGATAAAACCAAAACACTTTGGATTGGCACATATTCCGGAGGCGTAAACTATACCAATTTAAACAAAAAGGAATTCACACATTATAAAGCTGGTAAAGACGACCATCATATGCTTTGTGGAGCTATTATATGTGCTATTACAGAAGATCCAAAAGGAAACTTATGGGTAGGATCAGATAATGGTTTGAATTATCTGGATAGAATTACCCATAGCTTCAAATATTATTTTAACGATCCAAAGGATCCTTCTACTTTGAGCTATAATGATGTTAAAGCACTTGATTGGGATAATTACGGAAATTTATGGATTGGAACAAACAAAGGTGGGCTAAATTATTATAATGTTAAAACAGGTAATTTTAAATCGTATAAGCATGATCCTGATAATCCTAATAGTCTGAAAAGGGATAAAATATATGGTATAATGTGTGATATGCATAATAACCTCTGGATTTTGACAAACCCTGAGATCGAAAATCAATATTCAAATATTGATATTTTACCTGATGGATCGGATAAGTTTATTCATTTGAATGAAAAAGCATATTTTGGATTTGATGAGGATGTAAACGGAGATGTATTTATTGGTGGAATAAACGGATTTTGGATATTCTCCAGGAGTGACAGTATATATAATTTTATTTCAAATGATACCCTGATTGATAGAGTAAACGTCATAAGATTAGATTCGAAAAAAAGAATATGGATTGGAAGTAATAAAGGCCTGATAAGATATAACAGGGAAGACAAATCTTTTTTAGGGTTTTCTGTAGATAATGGTTATCCAGTTAATGAAGTTTTTGGAATTTTAGAAGATGACAGGAAAAATCTTTGGGTAAGTACTAATTCTGGCCTGATAAAAATCACAAACATTGTTGAAGATATCAGAGACATTACATTCAGAGTTTTTGATAGTGAAGACGGATTACAAAGCATGCAATTCCACTATAATGCATATTATAAATGCAGGTCAGGTGAAATGGCCTTTGGTGGTATAAATGGCTTCAATACTTTTTACCCTGCTGAAATAACTGAAGATACTGTACCCCCAAGTGTAATCATAACAGATTTAATCATTTTTAATACTTCAACACCAATTGGTGAGAAGGTAGGGGGCAGATTAATTCTGGAGAAATCAATATCAGTTACCGAAGAAATAACACTTGGCAGAAAACAAAATGTTTTTACACTGGAGTTTGCTGCACTTCACTATGCAAATCCTGGAAAGAATACTTTTAAATATAAACTTGAAGGTTTTGATAAAGACTGGCAATATAGAAAAGCAGGTAACAATTTTGCTACCTATACTAATTTATCTGCAGGCAAATATACCTTTATGGTTACTGCTGCAAATAATGATGGAGTTTGGAATGAGGAACCGGTTAGATTAAAAATTACTGTAATACCTCCATTTTGGAAAATATGGTGGCTTAGATTACTTGTAAGTTTTATATTCATTGGACAGGTTTTGGGCATTTATTTATATCGGGTACGTTCGATCAGAAAACGAAACTCTGAATTGGAAGAAGCTTTGGCACAGGCTAAAGAATCTGACAAGTTAAAATCGGCTTTCCTGGCAAATATGTCGCATGAAATTCGAACACCAATGAATGCAATAGTCGGCTTTACATCCTTGCTGAACGATAGAGATACGACATCGGAGGAGCGGGCTGAATTTATTCAGATCATTGAGTCGAATTCAAAAGACTTGCTTAAAATAATTGATGAAATTCTGGATCTGAGTTTGATAGAATCTAAACAGCTTAGGTTAACTAAACAAACATTCGACCTGAACGTTATAATCGATCATATATGCTCTTATTATTTGTTAAGTAATAGTGATTCAAAGGTAGAGTTTCGGAAAAATAATACACTACAAAGCCTTAAACTAAGACTTAACAGCGATAGTGTAAGACTTAAACAAATTCTTACTAACCTGATGGATAATGCAATCAAATTTACCAAAGAAGGATTTATTGAGCTTGGGACCTATAAGGATGACAATGATTTATGCATATATGTTAAGGACACAGGAAGAGGAATTCCATCAGAAATGATGGATCATATTTTTCAGCAATTTATAAAGGTTGAAGATGATGAATCAGAATGGACCCGTGGATTAGGACTGGGACTAGCCTTATCGCAAAAAATAGCGAATGCGCTGGGAGGTAAGATTTTGGTGAAGTCTGCACCGGGAAAAGGTTCCACATTTACTTTTAGAATTCCACTGGATGATGTAATTATTCAGGATGAAATACCTGTTGAAGAAATTAGAGAACCCATACCCGTTAGATTGAAGGGGAAAACTATATTGATAGCAGAAGATGTTGAAGCAAATTACCTCTATCTGAAGAATATTCTGAATAGAACAAAAACAAATATTATCCGGGCAAAGAATGGAGAGGAAGCACTTACTCAAGCAATTGAAAATCCAAATATTGATTTGATACTAATGGATATAAAAATGCCGGTACTGAATGGGTATGAAGCGGCAAAAAAAATTAAAGAACATAATCCTAACATAATAATTGTTGCACTAACGGCATATGCCCGACCTGAAGAGAAGGTCAAATTTTACAATGAGAATTTCGATGAATATCTTTCAAAACCAATCAAGCCATTAGACCTACTCATGGTTCTTGAACAGTTCTTATAGGAGGTTTATGAGCAATATACACCATTATGAGAAAACTAAAAATAATTTCCACACTGTTAGTTTGTGCAATACTTATTGGAAGCTGTGGAAAAACTGATCAAACTGATTATAATAAAATAGTGGCTGAAGCACCATTTGAAATAAATGAGTTTACACCTCCCGTTTTTAAAGATGCTGTTTACAATATCGTTGACTATGGAGCCAGGGGCGACGGCGTTAGAAATAATGCAGAGGCCATAAATAATGCAATAACCGAATGCAATAAAAATGGGGGTGGAAAAGTAATAATCCCTAACGGAATATGGATATCCGGCCCAATTGTATTATTAGGCAATGTTAACCTGTATCTCGAAAAGAATGCTGTTTTGTATTTTATTAAGGATCGAAAAGAATTTCCTGTTATACTGTCAAAATATGAAGAGAGAAATAAATTTAAATGTCACCCTCAAATTTATGCCGTTGATCAGAAAAATATTGCAATTACAGGAGCAGGTATAATTGATGGAACAGGTGAATATTGGCGTCATACTAAAAAGTCTAAAATGACATCAAATCAGTGGAATGAATTAATTAAAACCGATGGATATTTAAGCAACAATGAACAGGTATGGCATCCCGTGGAAAAAGAATTTAGGGGTCGCAACATGAGAGATTCAATACTGGCAAATATTGATAAAGGATTGGATGAAACAGCAGGTCTGTTTGGCTATGATCGGCCTAGAATGTTTCTTGCTGAGAATTGCAAAAAAATATTATTACAGGGAGTTACCTTTCAGAACTCTCCTACCTGGTGTATTCATCCCTTACTCTGCGAAAATGTTATGCTGATAGATGTGATAATAAGGAATCCATGGTATTCACAAAATGGTGATGGACTTGACCTTGAATCATGTAAGCATTCATTGGTATACAATTGTATATTTGATGTAGGTGATGATGCCATTTGCATAAAATCGGGTAAAGACAAAGAAGGAAGAGACAGAGGAGTACCCACCGAAAAATTGGTTGTGGCCAAAAACACAGTTTACCATGGCCATGGTGGATTTACTATTGGTAGTGAAATGTCAGGAGGTGTAAAAGATGTATATGTCACAGATTGTAAGTTCCTGGGAACCGATATTGGCCTCAGGTTTAAATCCGCCTATGAAAGAGGAGGTGTTGTTGAGAATATTCATATCAATAATATTTACATGACCAATATACCCACCGACGCTATAAGGTTTACAATGGCATATCAGGGGAAAGCCCCAACAGAATCCGAAATGGGTGCCATTAATTCGGGGGGAGACTTTAACCGGGAAGCGGATGAAAAAATCCCGACTTTTAAAAATTTCAATATTAGCGATATCACAATTCTTGGGGCCAGAACTGCTCTCAATATTATTGGAATACCAGGACCGTTTATGAAGGAGATTTCTATTAAAAACATGGTTGCTACAACAACTAAAGGAGTTGAATGCTCAGCAGCGCAGGACATATTACTAGAAAATATTCAATTCATCGTATCACAAGGCCCAACAATATGTTTATCGAATACACAGAGGTTTAGTTTGAAAAATTCATCAACAAATCTTATTGATGAAGCTTTTATTGAGATACTTGATCCACTTACAACTGATATTATATTTACAGATAATGAGTTGCCTGAGGGAATGATGAAAGTAAAGGAATTTGAAGATGAGGTAAAATGAACCATTCGTGTCCTTTTTAATCAGGATTAGGTAGGTATCTCCTTCTTTTGCAAA
>CBFCXR010000086.1:0-9846 GCA_965602045.1 uncultured Bacteroidales bacterium
AAGGTTAGCTAATTCTATTGTAAAACTTCCCAGACCGCTCCCGCTTTCCGTAAAATCATCAGAGAGGGTTGGATTTGTCAATGCGCTCCAACAAAATCCACGGGAAGTAACAGGTTCTCCGCCATCATTAACAACTTTTGCTGCAAATAATGCAGATGATGCAGTAATATTAGTAATGGAATCCGTTTGAACAACCGGCAAGCCTGTCAATAATGTATAAAAATTTATTTGATTACTATATATTGCAATATCATCAATTATAAAATAGGTACGTATATAGTATTGTTTTCCCTGTACAAGGTTTTGAAGCGTACTTGTGAATGTTTTGTTACCGGTTGAGCTCCCAAAGGAAGTTTTATTGCCAGTTGTGTCAGGCATCTGTACAGTATCCCAGCAGTGTCCGTAATCCTGCACCGTTTTCCCGTAGCTTTCACCCAATGTGCCGCTGATATAAGCATTGCTGTATCCTATACTATCAGCACTCTTGGTTGTAATAGTAATCTTAGTGGTAAAATCCGGTGGTTCTACTTCTTTTTTGCAAGAAATGACAATAAATATACAAGCTGCTATAAAAATTAATATTGTAAGTTTCTTTTTCACTTGTTTATTTTTTTAACTCAATTTCTCCTTCCAATCCCACTTTAAAACATAATAGTTGTTGTGTAATCTTTACAAAAGGAGTAACATAAATAAACTTAAAAAATTATTCCTGCTGAAAAGCTTATATCAACCCACTTAAAACCAGGAGACGCCACACCTGCTGAAAGGAAAAATCTGTCCAGTTCCACCATTATTCCGGTTTCAGCCTCCAGATTAGTGAATGATTCACCTGTGTGCTTTACCCATTCAGTCCCTTTTAGAGTATTTGGATAATCGTATTTTTCAATTTCCCAGATTAAACTGTACTGTGAGAATCCCCCGCCAATATAAATATGAACATTCGAGGCTGCCTGAAAACTTAATCCTGCTGTAATAGATAATCGTTGGGTTTTATCATTCTCTGAATAGGCATAATAACCTGTTTCGTTATAATCAAGTATCTCTTCACCTTCGGTTTCATATGAGACATTTTCAAAATAGACAGGATTGAGCCTTGCTGAAACATAGAAACCCGTTTTACCTGTTAAGCCGGCTACAACTCCAATTGGGGCAGTATACGTACCTTTATAACCTGTATAAAAACGGTTCGGGAGTTTTTTCTCCATCACAATTGCTCTAACATCAAATGCCACATTACCTCCAAAATCAGGCATTTCATTAAAAACATCCCAGTATACTTTTTTCCCTGCACCTGTACGTATTTCCTTACCCACATCACCTGACACTTCTTTCAGGGGCCCTTGGTAAGTCTTTCCGCCGTCAATACTTACATAAATATCCACATTGAAAAACTGGAAAAACTTTGCCCCTGTAATATTATAACTTACTTCAATCTGCTGGCCTTTCTGTTTAAAGCTTACATTACTTACCATTTGGGTATTTATTGTACAAACGAGCACGAACAGAAAAAAATTAAGAATGATAACTCGTTTCATTATAATATCGATTTTAATATTCAGTTAAAACTATATCGGGATTTCCGTGAAATTCGGGAGTTTGTATGCCGCTTATTTTCCTTGATGTGTTCATCACCTGTTCTCTAACATACTGATACAATTCACCCAGAGTAATAGCATTATCGCTGTTTGTGTCTGCATTTCCCTGCAGTCCGGCACACATGTAATAAGTAAACAGTCCGGTTTGACTGGCATCCAGGGCAAGTGATGTTTCATCCGCAGCAGATGAAGTAATGACCGAGAATCCCGGATTGTTTTCCCATGGCTTAAGAAGCTTAGGTTTGATCCTTATTCCTTTCATAGCCACCAGGTTTTCAGTCTGTATTTTCTCACTCTGCTTCGAAGCACCTGAAAAACATGCATCCATAAATACCGTAACACTCCTTGCTTCCAGTTTTTCAAGATTTTTATAAAAAACATTCAGGTTGTATCCCTGCATATCCAGTCTGGCTACTTTACCATCAGAAGGAAAAAGGTATATTTGCTCTCCGTCTTTTGAAGGTATTCCGTGCCCTGAATAAAAGACAAATACATCAGTCTGGCCTTTTATAACAGCTCTCTGCAATTCGCCATAATCGGGATTAAATACATCATCAAAAACCAAACCTCTTGCCTGATCACTTGTATAGGTTACTACCTTATTAATACCTAGCATATTGCGGAAGTATTCCTCAATGATATTCGCATCGTTTTCGGCATACGGAGCCGGAGGGAACTCGTCATAATCCTCAATTCCGAACACAACAGCTACGGCATCATTTCTTTTAGTCCCGGAATGGGGTACCTGGCGAATATTGATAATCTTACCCACATTAGCTGTGAATTTATTTGAAGTATATTCAAACCTTGCCACCTGTCTGCGTAATTTATCAATGTCTGCCTTTACCTGTAATATTTCTGTTTCCGGAGGTTTAGTATTCATGGCAATAGGTAATTGCTTGTTGTCAAGTCTGCCTTTACCTTTGTCAAGATTAACAGTGAGGTATACAGGAAGGTTTTTTGATGCGTCAATACGTTTATTAGGACTTACAGTCATCCAGAAATTCTTTACTTCACCAATAGCCATGTCG
This sequence comes from uncultured Bacteroidales bacterium, assembly GCA_965602045.1. GTDB lineage: Bacteria > Bacteroidota > Bacteroidia > Bacteroidales > UBA10428. The sequence continues at coordinate 2,627 of CBFCXR010000086.1, forward strand.
CCCAAATTACCTTCGGTAGCTTCAATGTAAACATTCGGATCCTTTGACACGACTTTATACTTGACATTCTTTGCTAAGTTCTGGCCTCTGTTCTGTATAAACACTTTAATCTTAACCAGTTCTCCGGGCTGCAGTTGCCCATCTTCAATAATAGCTCCCGTTCCTTCACCATAATCAACTACTTCATAGCCTGAGATTGCTATCTTAGGAGCCTGATATTCTAGTGTATTGAGAAACAGAAATGCAGGATCCATGTCATAACCAAAATGTTCAAGTACACTTATTTTTAATTTATGTTCTGTAGAACGAATATCAAAACCTGCATAAAGGGGAATTGTAACTTCTATTGACTTATGGGGATGTAAATAAAAAATTTCTTTCCCTTCCCCAATCTTGAAATCCTTATCATAAGTAAGTTCGTCGGTAACTTTTATTCTTAAATCCTGGGCTACTCCCTTACCCTTATTTATAATTGTCAGTTTTAATTCTGCATTTTCTTCTGCTTCGAGAATTCCGTTACCATTTGCATCGGAAAACTGAAGGTCTGCAAATAGTTTCGGCGGTAAGCCGCGTTCATATGAGGGCTTCATCTGAAACTTTTTTACATCTGAGGTACCACTGATTACCTGTTGAGATTTTAATACTGTCTGAAATAACATAATCATCAAAAAAAAACAGATAATGAATCGTCTTTTATCATTAACTAGTCTTTTCATATATGTTTAAATTTTAAGTCCTTAATATACAAATTATTTTTAATACCTGCCTGTCATCTTTACTATTGTGATAAAGTTTCAACGGCCGGGTAATTCTTAGAGATAAAGAAGGTGCATAACATACAATTTTTGTTTCAATTAAGTCTCGTTTCATCCAACAACTTTATTCTTTAAACAATTCTATTTAATTATTTAACCTGAGTCAATACCTGGCAGTAGATATTCTTTGTAGTTATGTAAACGAAGTAGTTATGTGTAATTATTCTAATCAATAATTTTAATTAGTTTTTTAAATATAAAAATAGTTGGACGTCTTCCTTTACCCTCTTCAATAATATCAACAATTTTGGCATCTTTTAATTGATTTAGAATTCTATTTGCACTCGGTTTTGGTATATTTGATTTTCTTTGAAAATCAGAAGAACTAAATATTGGCATATGAAATAAACAATCTAAAATTTGAATTGAAAACTGAGAATGTGTTTTATCAACAATTCTTTTTTTCATTTCATCATATATATTTAAAATATGCTTTGCCTTTTCACTATTACTTTTAGATTGAAGAATTATTGCATTTAAAAAGAATTTTATCCATTCTTCCCAGGTGTTATTATCAGAAATATATATTAATCTATCATAATACTTAGTTATATTTCGCTCCAGATAAGAACTTATGTAAAACATAGGACTATTAAGTATTTTTTTTTCAAATAAAAATAATGGGATTAATATACGTCCAATCCTGCCGTTCCCATCTATAAAAGGGTGAATGATTTCAAATTGTGCATGTATTATAGCTAATTGAACAAGTTTATCCTTATCTTCAAAGTGAATATATTTTTCTAAATTATCAAGATACTCTAATAAATTTAATGGAGCAGGCGGAATAAATCTTGCTTCATTGATTTTACTACCAGGTTTTCCAATCCAATTTTGAGTATTTCTAAATTTTCCTATTCCCCTCTTCTGCCCTCTTACATTTTCGAGTAATAATGAATGCATTTTTTTTATCAGGTTAAGTGATATTGGTCTATTTTCCAACTCTTTAACTGCATATCCCATGGCTTGCCTATAATTTAATATTTCTCGGATATCCGTATGTTTTTTTACTGATCTTTCAGGTTGAGCTTCAAATCTTAATACTTCCTGTAAAGTAGCTTGAGTACCCTCAATCTTTGACGATAGTACAGCTTCTTGTGTAGTTAAAGGTGATAATAATACAATAGGATTTGGAATTGATTGCAATATTCCATCATATCTTGCTAATTCTCTATTTGCTAAACCCAATAATTGAATTAATTCTGTCCAATTAAGATTCTCTAATGGAAGTTTATTTGGTATAAATGGTTTCATCTTTTGTATAACAAATGAGACAATAATATTTTTGTGGCTCAAAATTACAAAAATATGAGACATAAAAAATCTTGGGTTTCGCAATAGTTATACAACAGCTTAATGAGATTGCCTGCCTGCCGGTCAGGCAGGCTTCACTTTCGTTCGCAGTGACGGCTTTTACACTCTTTTGACAGCCTCTAATATTTTACAATCTCATGAACAAACTCTCTAAATGTGAGAGGTTTTGACAGGATTGTCCTGTTTCTGTCAAGTAAAAACATGGTCGGTGTTGCATAGATATTATAATCATGAGCAACTTCACTATCCCAGCCTTTAAGCTCAGAACAGTTTATCCAATCATAATCACTTTGTAAAACAGCTTCTTCCCATTTTATTGATACAGTATCTAATGAAAAGGCCAGGATTTCAAGATTTATTGAATTTTCGTTATTGTACCATTTTTTTAGTTTAGGCAAAAACTGGTTACAATGCGGGCACCAGTTGGCCCAAAATAAAACCAAAGTATAAGGATTATCTATTTCAGATAGTTTTATCCTGTTATTATTAATATCATTTATTTCAATGTCAGGGGCCTGTTTCCCTACAGCCATTTTTTGATAAGCTGCAAGACGCTTTTGCATTAAAGTTTTATTGTCAGTCTCACATCCTTTCTCTAAGTAATTTTCTGCAATATGATTAAGTACCTTTTCCATTTTAAAAAGCTCAAATCCATGCACTAAATAATTTATAACAAAATCATATACTTTTGAATCTTCACTAGTCTTTGACATAATAATATCAACTGCTTTAATAAATTCCTCTTCCTGCTGAGCCGGTAACAGTTTCGGATTTCTAAATAATTTAAGATATTGAATAATTTTATCTTTATAAACACTGCTATTAAGCAACAACTCATCGGACATATCAAGCTCATCAAAGTAATGAAGCCGGAAAGCGTTAATTCTTTCGCCTTCCGTAACATAAGCATCAAGAAACGGACTTTTATACATATTGATTATCCGGGCAGCATAAGTACCGGAATTTTTATTAATTACCTGCTTAATTAACAGCGTTCTTTCATTTTGTAGCTTATTATACCTTTCAGATAAATCACTATAAAGCTTATCATCTTTAGGAAAGTGTATGACTAAAGGGTGCAATAATTCCAGTTTTTTTTGAAACTCGTTTTCCTTTTTAAGAAAATCATAATATATTCTGTTTTCCAGTGAATTATTAACAACCAGACTATCATACAAATAATAATAATCCGAACTGACAGAAATATTTTCTTTGTTAAAAATTATATCTAATTCAGGTGAAGGCTGATTAGCAGCAGGTTTAGAAAATGTTAACTTATATATACCTGGCTGATGCTGATCTGACAATTCAAACACAAATGATCCATCAGATGCTTTTGTGCTGTCAATAATTTTAAGCTTGTCTCCATATACCGAGGCCAGATAAATCTTATCTGAGGATAATCTTGAAACATTAATCTTAATTTTATATTCCTGTGCCCAAATTTGATAAGACAGAATAATACTCAGAAATACTATTATATTTTTAATACGCATCTTTCTGTTGGTTTTATTATTTTAATTAGTAAATCCCTGCCGGCATATTCGCCTGAACATTACCAGCACGCGTTACACTATCGTTAAACGCGCGCTATACAGAGGTTAAGGTGAAGGCGGGAATAAATAAATCAGGGGGCTGTCCCTCTAAATATTAGGTGTCTGTCCCCTTTAAACTATGTCTCCTTTAAACTACTAATCCTCTCCTCCAGGGCTTTTATTTTATTTCCGGCATCAGTTTTTTTCTTGTTCTCCATTGCAATTACTTTCTCCGGAGCATTATTTACAAACTTCTTATTATCCAGTTTTTTCATAACCGATGAAAGAAAACTCCTGGTATATTCCAGGTCTTTTTCAAGCTTTTTTATTTCTTCGTCCTGATCCACTAAAGCCCCTAATGGCAGATAATACTCACCGAACTTTGTAATAAAGCTTACTGCCCCTTCAATCTTTTTATCAATAAAGTTAACTTCCGACAAATTAGCCAGTTTTATAAGAACAGGTATAAAATCCTTTTTATAATTATTTGCCTTAATCTTTTAAGCCAGCTTTTCTTTATTTGGTATTTGCTTTTCACCCCTTGTGTTTCTGATAAAACTTACTATTTCCTTAGTATTTTCAAACAGATTAACTATTTCTTTATCAAATGCTTTTGGTGAAGGTGTTTTAGCAACCATTATACTTGTATTTTTATCCCTTTCGATTATTAAATGCCATATTTCTTCAGTAATAAAAGGCATAAAGGGGTGAAGAAGCCTCAGTAAAACATCGAAGAATTGTATTGTATTTTCATAAGTTATTTTATCCACCGGCATTTTATATTCAGGCTTGATAATTTCAAGGTACCATGAACAGAATTCATCCCAGAATAGCCTGTATGTATTCATCAGGGCATCAGAAATCCGGTATTGTTTGAAATTATTATCTATTTCTTTAATTGCCTGGTTAATAGATGCATCAAACCAGTTTATAGCTGTTTTTGCATAATCAGGTTGTTCAATTTTATCATCAATATGCCAGGATTTAACAAGGCGGAATGCATTCCATATTTTATTGGCAAAATTACGGCCTTGTTCCGGCAGGCTTTCATCAAACAACAGATCATTTCCGGCAGGGCTGCATAATAACATTCCAACCCTTACCCCGTCTGCTCCGTATTTCTTAATTAACTCAAGCGGTTCAGGTGAATTACCTAAGGATTTCGACATTTTCTGTCTCTTAATGTCACGGACTATTCCGGTTAAATATACATTATTAAAAGGTTTATCGTCCATATATTCATAACCTGCAATAATCATACGTGCTACCCAGAAAAATAATATTTCAGGTGCCGTTACCAGATCATTTGTCGGATAATAGTACTGAATATCCTTGTTTTTTGGATTACGAATACCATCAAATACGGATATTGGCCACAACCACGAAGAAAACCATGTATCAAGTACATCCTCATCCTGTTTTAAGTCGGAACTTTTAATATCCGGATTATTCAGCTTTTCTCCAGCTAATTTTAAAGCTTCACCTTCAGTTTCAGCCACAACAAAATCATTACTACCGGGCAGGTAATATGCAGGGATACGATGTCCCCACCACAATTGCCTTGAAATACACCAATCCTTTACGTTTTCCATCCAATGACGGTATGTATTCTTAAATTTAGGTGGTAGTAATTTTATATTATTGTTCATTACATTATCCAAAGCGGGTTTAGCAAGCTCCTTCATTTTCAGGAACCATTGCATCGAAAGCCTTGGTTCAATAATGGCATCCGTTCTTTCTGAAAATCCGATATTATTTATATAATCTTCAACTTTTACAAGCAGTCCTTCTTCTTTAAGCTTGTCAGTTACAAGCTTTCTGGCTTCAAACCTGTCTTTGCCAATAAAAACCAGGGCATTTTCGCAAAGTGTTCCGTCATCGTTAAAAATATTTATACTTTCCAGGTTATGCCTTATACCTATTTCATAATCATTTTCATCGTGAGCAGGTGTAATTTTCAGGCAACCTGTGCCGAATTCCGGGTCAACGTAATCATCCTCAATTATGGGAACTAACCTGTTCACCAAGGGAATATATACCTTTTTCCCTTTCAGATAGCTGTAACGTTTATCTCCGGGATTGACACATACGGCAGTATCACCTAAGATTGTTTCAGGCCGGGTAGTAGCAATTGTTATATGTTCATTTTCCCCTTCAACTTTATAATTTATATAGTATAATTTAGAATTAACTTCCTTGAAAATCACTTCTTCGTTTGATACGGCTGTTTTTGCTTGCGGATCCCAATTTACCATCCTCACCCCCCGGTAAATATTCCCTTTATTATAAAGATCGACAAAGATCTTAATAACGCTTTCTGATAAATCTTTATCCATAGTGAATCTGGTTCTGTCCCAATCACATGAAGCCCCTAACTTTTTTAGCTGTTCCAGGATTATTCCCCCATGTTTGTTTTTCCACTCCCAGGCATGTTGCAGGAATACCTCCCTGGACAGTTCATTTTTATTGATCCCTTCACTCTTAAGTTTTGCAACAACTCTCGCTTCTGTAGCTATTGATGCATGATCAGTTCCCGGTACCCAAAGAGTATTTTTACCCTGCATCTTTGCCCTTCTTATTAAAATATCCTGTATTGTATTATTTAACATATGGCCCATATGCAATACTCCCGTAACATTTGGCGGTGGGATTACAATTGTATATGGTTCTCTTTCATCAGGCTCCGATTTGAATAATCGGTTTTCCAGCCAAAAACTATACCACTTATCTTCAACTTCCTGGGGATTATATTTACTGGGAATACTCATTACAAATATTTATAGCAATTAATACTGTGAGCGGATTATTTAATTTTCCGTAAAAATAACACTTAGCTTCACAAATTTACCCTGTGGTAAATAATTTTACAAATATAATTTTGCTTCGCCCTCCACAGTTTGAAAAAAACTAACAAACCTAATTATATTAATGCTGATCAAACATTAAAAATTCGTCAGCCAGACTGATAAATAAAAAAAACAGAATATGTTATTAACCATAAAATCAGATTACAATTATTTATAAATTTATATTAAGTTTTTTCTTAATTACATTAATTTAGCATTTTGTTAATTTAAACCATGAGTTATTATGAAAAAGGTCATATCATTATTTGTATTGGTTGCATTAACACTATCAAATAGCTGTTCACAAAAGCCGGAAGATGATCAAAAAAAAGACCGGAAAATACCAGTGATAAAATTTGAGAGCGTTGTGCACGATTATGGCACTATTATACAGGGAGGTGATGGAACTTGTGAATTTGTCTTTGAAAATGCTGGCAAAAATCCGCTTGTTTTAAGTAATGTCCGGCCTTCATGTGGATGTACTGTTCCAGAGTGGTCAAAAGAACCTATTAAAAGTCACAAAAAATCCAGTATTAAAGTTAAATACAATACAAGAAGAGCAGGCAGTTTTGCAAAATCCGTTTCAGTATATTCAAATGCATCAAACTCGCCGGTAATTCTGAAAATAAAAGGCAAAGTAGTGGTTAATACTCCTCCCGAAAAGCAAGTGGGTTCTCAAAAATGAACTTATGTTACTTAGGGATATTCAG
>CBFCXR010000087.1:0-9779 GCA_965602045.1 uncultured Bacteroidales bacterium
GCCCTGTTAATTAAAAGATTAGCTTTTTAACATAAAAAAAGTTCGGAAAACAGGACATTCAGGGTATAATTATTGTATTTTTATTCCAAAATATAATTAATAGCAATTAAATAAATACTATGAAACTTAAAAATGTCTTTTACTACCCGTTTTTAATTTTTTTATCTTTTTTCTTTATTGAATGTGAAAAAGATAAAGAAGAAAGCAATGCCCCAAATGCATGTTTTACTTATGAACCTCAGACAGTTTCAGCAGGAATAGAAGTAACTTTTAATTCTTCCTGTTCAGAAAATGCTGATGAATATTCCTGGGATTTTGGAGATGGTAACACTTCAACTGAAGCAAACCCATCCCATACTTTTTTAAGTACAGGTACATATACGGTTAATCTTACTGTAACCAAGAATGGTGCTACTAATGCCACGTCAGAATCTATTACCGCTAGCTATCCTTCAAAAATTGTCCATTCAGAGGATATTAATTCTGACGAAACATGGATTGAAGCTGAGCATTTGATTGACGATAATATTAGTATAAATAATGCAACATTAACAATATTACCTGGTGCAAATATTGAATTCAGTGGTTCATCCAGTTTAACAGTTGGCTATAGCAGTAGTAATACTTCAACTTTAATTGCCAATGGTACTGCTGATAAGAGAATTGGATTTACTTCAGAATCTTCGTCTCCGGAAGCTGGTGATTGGGATTATATTATGTTTGGCGAAGGATCTACATCAGATTGCAGCCTGAAAAATTGTGATATAGCATATGGAGGAGGAACAGGCGGTGGAATGATAATTATTGGTGGCTGTAACATTACAATTGAGAACTGCGGTATAAAACATTCAGATGCAAATGGGATTTCAGTTGATGACGGAGGTTATTTTAAATCTTTCATACATAACACCTTTCTTGAAATTGATGAATATAACATCGTAATAGAAGCCAATTATGTGCATACTATCGGAGAAAATGCTGGCATGGGAACTAGTGGTATAAAAATAATTGGGGGTACGTATGACAGGGATGATGAGACATGGTTGTCTCATTACCGATGCCCGTATTACCTGTATGGAGATTTGGACATAGGTGCTGAAACTGGCAGTATTTTGAGATTACAAGCAGGTACTGTACTAAACATAAGTGATAATTCTGGTATCTACGTGGGATATTATAGTGATTTCGGAACCCTTATTGCTGAAGGAACAAAACCCACAGGCCAGGAATACAAGGAGTCTATTATTATCAAATCGGCAAGTGCGAATCCTAATCCGGGTGACTGGGATTGTATCTGGTTCGGAGATGGAACATCCTCGGCTACATCATTGAAGTATTGCTTTATGTCAAATGGAGGGGGCAATTCAGGATATGGGATGGTTAACCTGGAAGGATGTAATATCAAAATAGAACATTGTGGTTTTTCAAATTGTCCTGAAGACGCTATTACACTTGATGATGAAGCATATTTTGGATTATATCAGGATAATGATATTCATTCTTGTACAGGCTATCCGATACGAATCTATGGGAATTTTGTTCATACCATTGGAGAGGGAAATGAATTCTCAGGAACAAAGGGAATTTTCGTGGAATATGATGATTATGAACAGGACAGCGAAACCTGGCTGGATCAAGGATGTCCTTATATAATAGATGGTGAAATTTCAATAGGAAGCGAAACGGGTAGTACATTAACCATAGAACCAGGTACAGAAATAGGTTTCACAAAGGAATCTTCAATATGGGTTGGATTTTATTCAAGTACATTTGGAAAACTGGTAGCTGATGGATCAACTGAGCCTATTAAGTTTACAAGTGCAGCATCTGAAGGAACAAAATCAGCCGGTGACTGGGATTATATTTATTTCAGCGATGGTACTATGAGTGGCTCGATCATTAATAACTGCATTATTGAGTATGGCGGGGGTAGTGATGGATACGGTATGATTAATTGTGAGGATACTGATAATCCTGTTATCACAAATAATACATTCAGATATTCTGAATATCATGGGATATTAATTGAGGATTGCTCACCCACAATTAGTGGCAATACGTTTGAATCAATAGGCGGGACTAATATATATACCGAATAAAAAAAGGGACAGACACTTTTTAAAGGTGTCTGTCCCCTTTGTAAAAAAAAAGGGGCTGTCCCCTTTGTCTTGTTACATTAAAGAGCCACTTCTTTTCTCAGGGATTTTTGCCTTTTTGCAGCTTCTTCTTCCTCATCCAGGGGTTCCGGACCGTAAACAACTCCTTTAATATAATATCCTGGAAATTCGCCGTACCCACCGGTTTTTTCTTTATGCGTTACCAGAATCATTGTACCTTTATTATAAGCAGCTTTTTTCTTAAGTTTGATGATCGCATTTTTTTTGGCTGCCTTAGGGCTTCTTTCACTTGGTGAAGACTTGGCTTCAATAGCTGCCCTTTTATATAAATCAACAACCTCTTTTTTATCTTCCGTTAACCATACAGCCTCCCACTGATATTCATCAATCATTTCAACTATAGGTTTGTTTAATTCTTCAATCCTGCCGTTATTATATACAATTTTTTGAATTTGTTTTCTTTCAATTGTATATACTTCATCATGGCCGGGATAAATAAAGCTTACATAATTTGATGTCACTTTCGTAACATCAACCAGCAAAACAGTTCCCCCAAGCTTGAAAATAGTATCTGTAGGTTCAACTTTCACGTTTCTGCTCTGTCCATTAGCAATAATATTAATGCAGACCATAAACGAAAAAAATGCAAGTTTTTTCATCCGGTTAAAATTTTTCATGCTCGTTTTATTGTCCAAATTTATTATAAAATTTAATTAGAATTATTAGCATTAAAAGTAAATAGAGCTTACTTTTTATAACTCTGAATATAATACGACCAAATGTAAAAGAGGTTTATAAACTTACCTAATTTTTTTTGACTTTTTTATTAAACATTGATTTTCTTTTACTAAATACAACTTTTTTATATATTAGAAAAATTCATGCTATAAATTAGGAGTACATTCCAACTATAAGGTTAATTTTGAATCCACCTAAAATATATACATGAAATCAATTATTCTATCTGTTATTGTCTGGATAGTTTGTATAATAACTATTATTTTATTATTTCCTGTTTACATAGCTTTTTGGGCATTAACAGTTTTATTTGACAGAAAGCTTTTTTTTGTACATTATGTTCTTTCCTTATGGGCATCAATCTATACAATTTTTAATCCGTTCTGGCGTGTTTCTATCGAAAACAGGCTTGTGCTTAACAGGAGTAAAACTTATGTTATAGTATCAAATCACCAGTCATTGCTTGACATCTTAATACTTTTTCGATTGTTTAAACATTTCAAATGGGTTTCCAAGACAGAAATATTCAGAGTACCTGTTATAGGCTGGATTATGATATTAAATAAATACATAAAAGTTAAACGCGGAGATAAAAAAAGTATTCTTAAAATGATGGAAACATGTAAGAAAGTTCTTAAATCAGGAATTTCGATATTAATGTTTCCTGAAGGTACAAGATCCGTGGATGGGAATCTGGGAGTATTTAAGGACGGGGCATTTAACCTGGCTTTGGAAACACAAACAGATATCCTGCCAATAATAATTGATGGTACTTCAAAGGCAATTCCCAAAAAAAAGCTCATACTTAGTAATAAACAAACAATTAGAATGAAGATTCTGGACGAAATACCTGTTTCAGACTATATAGGGAAAAAAGTTAGTGAAATAAGAAACAGTACATTTAGTATTATGAACACCGAGTTGAAGAAATTAAGGGGAAATCAATAATTGAACATCCACTATTTTTTAAGCGATATTTTTACATAATCAATCATTAAGGGTATATCAAAGGAATTTATTCCATGCTTATCCAAAAACCTGCTATCTTCTTCGAATACTTTAGTAAACCATTCGAAATTAAGATGGGATTTTTTAATACTTAATATATATTCTTCAATAGCTTTTTGCTTATTCCCCATGCACCATTCCACGTGACCAAGATTCATGAAATCATTTTTATTCTCATCTTTTGAAATTACCTTTTCAAAATATTTTTTTGCATTATCAAATTTTCCAAGAACAAAACAGCACCACGCTATTGGCCTCTGAATTTTGTGGTTGTCAGGAGATAAATACTCGACTTTAAAATAATACTTAAGAGCCGATTCATAATCTTCCATATCAAGATATACATGTCCAAGATAGGTTTGTATCTGCAGGTCCTCGGGCTCCAGCTTTTCTGCTTTTTGATAATATTCAACTGCTTTTTTAAGAATTCCTAACTTCCTGTAACAGAAAGCTAATTTATTTAACAGCCACAGTTTGTCTTTATCAAGTAATTCGGCTTTAGTGTAATAGTCAATAGCCTTTTGAAATTCACCTTGTTGCTGATAACAAAATGCTGTTTTTTCGAATAACTCGTAGTTTTTTTCAGTACATGATAATGTTTCAAATATCTCAAGTGCCTCACTATAGTAATTCTTTTCAAAGAAAAATTCGCCAATATTTCTTAAAATGGATTGATCCTCAACTAGAATTTTAAAGAAATTTGATTTGTATAAGTGAAATTTTAATTCAAAAATATCTTCAAATTCATTTTTTAGCGGATGAAGTTTAAAAAACCTGTATAAGTCCTGAAAATATTGAGTGAAAATCGTCTTGTTTTTTACTGTGGTATTTATTAGTTCATCCTGCTGAGACATTTCATTCATGGCTTGAAGTTCCATGTTGAATAATTCTGTCATCATCGACTTTTGTAATGATGGTAAATGCTTAACATTAAGACAAAATGAATATTTATCTGAATTGCAAAGAAACGAAGAACGTTCAAGGCCTTCAATAAACTGGTCTATGTCAAATCCCTCTTTTATGTTTTCCAAAGCATTGGATATGATTTCATTTTCCTTGTAAAAAGGTAAAAACCAATTACTTAGCTCGTTAAAAAAATCAAATTGTTTAAGTAACGCAAAAGCTCCTAAAAAAACATCCGCTCCTTCCATTTGCATTGCAGAAAATTCTTCAAACTTCTGGTAAATGTCAGGCGAATCTTTGAAGTATGTTTCCCATTCAGGATTTTTTTCACTTATGGTTTTTGATGACAGAATGTTTTCAAGATCAAGCTTTTCTTCAAGCTTTGATTTTATTTTCATTACTTCAGGTAATATCTCTTCCTTTATTTTTTTTGTTATTTTCTCGGTTTCCTTTGCCCTGATAAATTGTATTATTATTACCTCAATGTATTTCTCAAGGTTTTTATTTCCCTGAAAAGCTTTTAATCTTTGCAAAATCTCAGGATAAAATGTTATACGATTATCATAAAAGTATAGTCCTATTGTTAATCCTGTAAGTGCCCGTTGCCAAACCTGGTTTTCTTCAGTCTCATAGAATTTAAATAATAAAGCAATTTTATTGCTATCAAAATGCCTAAATAATGAGAGCGTTAAAGAGCTAATAATTAAACATTTATCATACCATGGAAGCGATTTTGTTTTACATATCCTGTCTACTAATTCAATTTCTCCTTCCTTAAACTTATCAGTCAACCATATAATTTTAAAAATATTAATAAGACTTTTCTTATAATTTTCTTCTTCAGTACGACTGGATTTTTTAGTATCGGGAGTGGAACCTAACATCTGAATTATTTCTCTTTCAAATTCCAGATGTTTAACTATCTCATCTGAAGCATTTTCATCAAGATGTTCCCCTTTTTTTATTCCTGCTTTATGCTGGTAATAACTAAGTAATTTATAGTTGCATATTATGTCCTCCTTTGCGTCATCGGCGAGCTCTGTAATAGACTTAAGCAAACGGCCGTAGACGTTTTCCTTTTCGGGATCGTCCCCCAACTCAAATGAATACTTTAATATGTTTTGATAAATATTATAATTATTATCAAGCTGGTTCTTGAGATCTTTGTTTCTGCATTTTTCTATCAGTTCTTTAAGAACATCGAAAGCATCCTTTATATGTTTTTTTGAAATAAGGTCAAAAAACTTGTTATATTTTAAGATTAACTCCTTATAGCTCATATCAATTACTTATAATAATAAATACAAAATATCGCAACTGTATTGGTAAATTTAAATTGCATATTGTTTATAAACAAAGTTAAAATTTTTTATGTTTCGGAATTGCTATGCTTATTTTTGTTAAATAATATGTTATTCTGATATTATGAATAACATTTTAATAAATTCGGATTATAAAACTTAAATGTATATTAGAAATTGTTATATCTTTAATAATAAATAATATACGACTATGTATTCGAAACGTAATATATCAATCAAAAGGATTTTTATCATCATCCGGTTAATAGCTGTTTTTTTCATATTTAGTTTCTTAGGGCATAGTAATATTAACTGTTTTAAAGCGGGCAATTTTAATGTTATTAAAACGGCGAATTTCAGTGAAAAGTATTCGCCGTCAGATTTTGTTCAGGATGAAAATCCGGAAGCTTATAAGAAGCTTATTTCAAGAGGAGATAGTCTTGAAAAACTGGGGAAATACAATGAAGCGATGATTGAATTCCAGAGAGCATCTGATTTGATGCCTCTTGAAGAATACCCAAGGCTGAAAATGCAGACAATAGAAACATTAATTGGAATGCAACAACTGGAGAAAAAGAAGAAAGAGGATAAGGAAACGTTAAAAGGTACGGTAGCAAAAGATCAGGCAGAAATATCCGGGAAGGACTTAGTCCTGGAAAAAGCAAAGGATAAATCAAGCAGGGACAGTCTGAGGCAAAAGATACTTGAACAGTATAAAGAAACACTAAGCAAGATTCAGAAAACAGAAAGTGATCAGGAAAAATCAAAAGTTTATCTTGAAATTGCTGATACACTTAAAAATCTTAAAGCTCATTCAAACGCACTTGATTTTTATCAGCAGTCTCTTGAAATTGAAGAAATCCAGGGCAATAAAGAAAGTGTGGCTGAGATTTATGAGGACATAGCTGATGTTTATCTTGATTCAGGATTATATAAATCTTCATTAATAAATTATGAAAAATCCCTGGATATTAAGGGAGATTTGGGTGATCAAAGTGGTGTTTCAGATGCTTTATCAAATATTGGTAATGTTTATGAAACCACTTATAATCTTAACAAAGCTATTGATTACTACGAAGAATCCGCCAGGGTTAAAGGTGACATTGATGATAAGGAAGGCTTATCCAATATGATGGATAATATAGGTAATCTATATTACAGGCAACAATATTTAGAAAAATCTATTGACTCTTATAAAAAATCGGCTGAGATAAATGAGCAGTTAAACAAACAGGAAAATCTTGGAAGTAATTACAACAAGCTTGGTGTGGCTTACTATAAAATGGGTAATTACGATGAAGCTACAAAATATTATGAAAAATCGCTGGACATTAAGCAGGAAACCGGTAACCAGAAAGATGCTTCTATGACATATAATAACCTGGGGAATTTAAATTATGATCAAAACAAATATAAAAAGGCAATAAGCTATTATGAGAAATCTCTGGATTTAAAAAGCGATATTAACTACACTTATGGCAAAGCCGTTTCATTGTTTAATATAGGGAATACATATAAACAAATGAATGTTTTTCCGAAAGCAATTGAACAATTTGAGGCTAGTAAGAAATTATCTATGGATAATGATTTTCAGGAATTGTTGGCAAAAAATATAAAAGTATTGGCAGAATTATACTCTGAAATTAGTGCAGTTGAAAAAGCTGATGAATATCAAAAATTGCTGGCTGAGTCTGAATATGCTGATGTTAATATTGATGAACCTGTTTCAGAGAGTATGATTATTGGTGAAATGGGAGAGAGTGAAAAAGTCATAAAATTTCTTACTGATGAGGTTCTAAGACAAAAAGAGATGGTGGAACTACAGTCTACAGAAAGAGAACGTGAAAATAAAATTAGTAGCCAGAGGCTGCGTATTAAGAATTTGCAAATTAAACGACAGCGAATTTTAATGGTGTCGCTTGGTATTGTTATCGCATTAATACTGGTTGCGCTATTCTTATTTTACAGACAGATTATACAGAAGAAACGTGCAAACAAAATACTTAGGGAAAAGAATTCATTGATTTCAAGCCAAAAAAAATTAATTACTGATAATATAAAATCAGCAAGTGTTATCCAAAAAGCAGCCCTGCCGCCTGATGAATTTATTAATAGTGAATTACCCGAATGTTTTATTCTTAACATGCCAAAAGATATTGTTAGCGGGGATTTTTACTGGATGGATAAACGGGATCACAGATTATTTTTGGCTGTGGCTGATTGTACAGGGCATGGAGTGCAGGGAGCAATTGTTAGTATGCTGGGAATAGCACTTTTAAATGAGATTGTAAATAAAAGCTATTCTAAAAATCCGGGTGAAATTCTTGACCAGCTTAGTATTAAGGTAAAACAATCACTGCATCAGGGTGTTGATGTGGATGAAATAAGAGAAGGGATGGATATTGTTCTGTTAAAAATTGATACCAAGACAAATAAATTTGAGTTTGCCGGGGCTAATAATCCTGTATATATTGTACGCAATAATGAAGTAATTGAACATAAGGGAGACAGGAGTCCGATTGGTTATTATAGCAAAGATACGCTTTTTGAAACAAGGAAACTGGATATTATGAAAGGAGACTCATTGTATATGTTTTCTGATGGTTATGTGGATCAGCTTGGAGGAGAAAATTTAAAGAAATTTTTGCCAAAAAGATTCCGTAGCGTATTGATTGAAATTGAGAATAAATCTATGGAGGCACGAAAAGATATACTGAAAGAAAAATTTAATGACTGGAGAGGTGACTATCAGCAAGTAGATGATATCATAATTTTGGGGATTAAAGTATAGCTATAATTAAATTTATTAAAAGTGCAGGACAGTTGTCCCGGGAGAGTTTTTAAATCTCCAGTAAACCATCCGGAATATTTGTAAATATAATTTTTTTATCTTCATCTGTTTCCTGAATGATGTCTTTATGAATGGGAATCAAATATTCATAATCTGCGGATTTAACCTTAAATAAAGGATTATCCTGAATATTGAGAATACTCATTATCCTGCCGATATTTCCATATTTCTTATCTATAATCTCATAGCCGGTAAAATCAGGAGCTGCTGAATTAACGTTATCAGGTAAGTTAATACTTTCAGAAGGAATATAAATATCACATCCAATAAATTCTGCGGCTTTGTCTTTTGAATCGATATCATCAAACTTGATTATAAATGATGACTGATCTTTATCTGATAATTGTGAAATAAAATAGGGAACCAGCAATCCGTCAATATTCATGAAAACAGAATCTATTTCATGAATATTTTCCGGTTTAAGGGCATTAATTTTAAGAATGCATTCTCCGTGTACACCATGTGTTTTAATCAAAGACCCTAATAAATATAGATTTTCTTTTTTAAACATGGGAGAGCAGTACCTATGCGTCAGTTAACAATTAAAGTATAAAGGCGTAGTCTTACTTTTTTTCTGATTTGTTTTCCTGCGCTTCATTTTTATTAGCTGAACCCTCTTTCTGAACTTTTTCTTTTGCCTCAGCCAGGGGTTTTTCTTTTTTATCAGCAGCGTCATCTACCTTAGGCTCAGTTTCCTCTTTACTCTTCTTTTTGTCAGGTTCAACTTTGTCCACGACTTTTTCGTCAGCAGATGATTTACTTTCTGTATCTGCTTTAGCCTCCTTATCCTTGTCATCAGTCTTTTGCGTATCTTCAGCTTCGCCGGGTACTTCTTTTATTGCTTCAGGCTTTTCTTCTACA
>CBFCXR010000088.1:0-9713 GCA_965602045.1 uncultured Bacteroidales bacterium
CTTTTTTTGATTCAGGTTCAACCTTAACTTCGGCCTGAGCTTCAGCTTCAGGCTTATCTTTATCCGCTGCTTTTTCATCCGGTGCTGGTTCACTTTTTTCTTCAGCTTTTATTTCCGGTTCGGCCTTAACTTCAGCCTGAGCTTCAGTTTCAGGCTTTTCTTCTACAGCTTCTTTTGATTCAGGTTCGGCCTTAACTTCAGTCTGAGCTTCAGCTTCAGGCTTATCTTTATCCGCTGCTTTTTCATCCGGTGCTAGTTCACTTTTTTCTTCAGCTTTTATTTCCGGTTCGGCACCTTCAGTTTCCTGTTCAGTTTTTGATTCGGAGATTATTTCTTCTTTTGCATCTGGTGTTTCTTCACTTGCAGCTATAACTTCAGGTTCAGCCTTTTCTTTAGCCTGAGTATCAGTCTGCCCCTCCTCTTTTACTTCTTTTTTCACTTCCGCAGTTTCCGGGGCTTCTGAAGTAGCAGGTTCCGTGGCAACAGCTTCAGCATCTGCCACCTCGGATTCTGTTTCCGCTTCTTCCATCTGCGCCAGTTTCTTTTCTATCTGCCGGGCTCTCTCTTCTTTTATCTTGGATTCAGCCTCCATGCGGGTTTTTGTTTCGTCAGCCTTATCTTTAGCAATTTTATCTTTTTTCGCTTTATTCTTGGATTCATTCTCTTTTAACCAGGCTTGAAATTTTGACTCAGCATCTTCTTCTGATAATGCTCCCTTTTTAATACCGTCTAATAAATACTTTTTTATCAATACACCTTTTTGTGATAATATTGATTTACAAGTATCTGTCACTTGAGCACCCTTCTGCAACCACTCTAATGCGCTATCAAAATCCAGGTCAATGGTAGCCGGATTAGTGCAAGGATTAAAGAATCCAAGTCTTTCGATATATTTGCCATCTCGTGGTGCCCTGCTATCAGCCACCACTATGTGGTAGAAAGGACTTTTTTTCCGCCCCTGTCGCGTTAATCTGATCTTAACTGGCATTTATATTTCTTTTAATAAATTGTAAGTTTTACTTTAAATTTTTGAGAATGCAAAGGTAAAATAATATTTTATAATTAAGTTCCTTGTAATATATAATTTTAGTATAATATTTTAGGAAATGAAAAAAATGTTTAATTTTGTGCCCACTTTATAAGAATACTTTTATCTGTTTAGTAATATAAATGATTAGTTAATTTTTTTTATGGCACATCATCTATCAACAAAAAAGAGGATCAGGCAAAACAAGAAAAGGAAATTACATAATAAGTATTATGCTAAGACTACCCGTAATGCCATTAAAAAACTCAGGAATGCAACTGATAAGAAAGAAGCTAATGATTTATACCCCAGTGTTGCATCTATGCTGGATAGATTAGCTAAAAAAAATATCATTCATAAGAATAAATCAGCCAATCTTAAATCCAAGTTAAGTAAACTTGTTAATAGTATATAAGTTTTCTGTTTTCATTCAATCATAAAACTATCTTTTTATCATATTAAATAATTTTGCATTTGTATTTTTATGCAAATATTATTTAATGGAAAAATACAATAAACTAAGTATAAAGAATTGGGCAGTAGAAGACAGGCCAAGGGAAAAGTTACTGGCAAACGGAATCCAAAGTCTTAGTAATGCCGAATTAGTAGCTCTATTAATAGGCTCCGGAACAAAGGAGATTTCAGCTGTCGGACTGGCAAGAGAAATTCTGTGCAGGGCAGATAATAATCTGAATTCGTTAGGGAAATTTACAGTTAATAACCTGCAGAAGTCAAAAGGAATTGGCCGGGCAAAAGCAATATCAATTATTGCTGCTCTTGAACTGGGGCGAAGAAGAAAATTATCCGAGGTTTTGGAAAGGCCTAAAATTACCAGCAGTAAAGATGTATATGAATTGCTATTTCCTGTACTTGCGGATTTACCCCATGAAGAATTCTGGATACTGCTATTAAACAGGTCTAATAAAATAATTGATAAAATAAGAATTAGCCAGGGGGGAACAGCAGGTACTGTTATTGATATTAAAATGATTTTAAAAAATGCCATTGAAAAATTAGCATCTTCTGTTATTATATGCCATAATCATCCGTCGGGGAATACACAACCAAGTAAGGCTGATATTGAAATTACCGGAAGACTTAAAGAAGCTGCCAGGGCAATGGATATCAAATTGCTTGATCATATTATAATTGCTGACAACCTGTATTTTAGTTTTCTTGATGAAGGTCTCGTGGATTCAAAATTGTAAGCTAATTTGTTTTTTATCTAATATTTTAGTCTCATTTTTATTTAACGACTTCATATTTTACATAAATACGAATATTTATGTAAAACAATAATATATTTGTAATGTTAAACTATAAGGGTTATAATTAATTTTCCGGTTTATGAATAATTTTGGCAGGAGCAGGTTTGGTGCAATTCCTCCGGTAGTTAAGAATTTGCTTATAATAAATATCGCGATATATTTCCTGTGTATATTTTTATGGGTATTCTTTCAAAAGGATTTACACAAAGTATTCGGACTTTTCTATTTTAAATCCAGTTCATTCAGACCTGATCAGTTTATAACACACATGTTCTTTCATGCTTATATTAATCCTTATACCAACAGGCTGATAATTTTTCATATCCTTTTTAATATGTTTGGTCTTTGGATGTTTGGCAGGGTCATTGAAACCGTACTGGGAGGCAAGAAATTTTTTATCCTGTTTTTTGTCTCCGGCCTGGGAGCTGCTCTAATCCATACTCTTGTTCAGTATATACAAATATCAGGATTAATGCAATCGGCAGACTTGTTTATAAGTACACCCTCTTATGATTCTTTTAAATTTATTATAGATAAATATATAGGTTCGCCATCAGCATATGTTTTAAGTTTTATGGACAAATGGTTTTATCAACCTGATAATTCGGCATTCTTTAATGAGGCTAAAAGCATAGTTGCTTCAATTGTTAATTTGCATGTTGACGAAAGTATAACAGTAGGAGCATCTGGTGCTGTTTTTGGGATATTAGCTGCATTTGCTTTGCTATTCCCTAATGTGGAACTGATGATTATATTTTTCCCTGTTCCAATTAAAGCCAAGTATCTTATTCCCGGTTATGCAATATTAGAACTGTTATTTGGGGTAGCAAATTTTAAAGGAGATAATATTGCTCATTTTGCGCATTTAGGGGGAGCATTATTTGGCTTGATGTTAATTGCAGTCTGGAAAAAAAGTCAATTTAAATCTTATTGATTAATTTTATAAAGCTTAATAAGGAAAGACAGAAGTATGCCAATTGCTGACGAAATAAAAGACTCCTTTAAAACCGGTAGTGTACTTACCAGGTTGATTTACATAAATTTGGGCGTTTTTCTTGCTGTAAATATTGTTTTGATTTTTTTCTTTCTTTTAGGCGTAAACAATATTGAGACCCTAAATATATATTTTCATAAAAAGGTTCTTACATACATGATGGTCTCGGCAGATTTGACAAAACTTATTTTCAAACCCTGGACCTTAATAACCTATATGTTTCTTCATTCTAATTTTTGGCACATATTGTTTAACATAATATGGCTGTTCTTATTTGGCAGGATTTTTTTAAGATATTTGCACGAAAAGTTGATGCTGAGTACTTATATATTAGGAGGTATATCCGGCGCTTTGTTGTTCATTTTATTATATAATATTTTCCCGGGAATGAAAAACTTGCCTGATGAGATGTTGGGAGCTTCGGCAGGTGTTATGGCTGTAGCAATGACCATATGTTTTTATGTGCCTAATTTTACTGTATATGTTCCATTAATCGGACCTGTAAAATTAAAATACATTGCCATCTTCTTTATTATTACCGATATTATGCAAATTGCTTCATATAATGCAGGAGGCCATATTGCCCATCTTGGGGGTGCCATTTATGGTTACTTCTTTGTTCAGCAATACAAAAGAGGAAAAAATCCGGGCAGAGGAGTAAATAACTTAATAGATAGCATAGCTGTATTATTTAAGCCGCAAAAGAGAAGAATGAAGGTTTCCTATAAACGAAATGCCAAGGAAATGACTGATATGGAGTATAATAAATATAAATCACAAACTCAGGAAGAAGTTGACCGTATCCTCGATAAAATAGCAAAAACAGGCTATGATAGTCTCTCAAAAAAAGAAAAAGAGACTCTTTTTAAAATGGGAAATAAAAATTAACTTTATTTGGTGCGTTACCGTCTATCAATTCGCAATATCTTGAAGAAATTTCTAAAAAAATTCCTTACAAGAATAATTTTGGCTTTAAACGGCATTGCTGTAGTATTATTGTTATTATCTTACCTGTCAACTCTTATAAGTCCTGAAAAAGTCTGGATTTTTGCATTTTTTGGCCTGGCATATCTTTATATATTAGTTGCAAACCTGATCTTTATTATATATTGGATAACAATAAGAAAAAGATACTTTCTTATTTCCTTGCTTGCTATTTTATTAGGCTGGGGCCAGATGAGAAAGTTTGTACAAATACGGGTAATAAATGAGAAAAAACATGACAGTGTAGAAAGTTTTAAAATTCTATCCTATAACGTTAGATTATTCAATTATTTTAAATGGTTGGGAGATACTGCAATCAATAATAATATATTTGATTTCATATCTTATAAAAAACCGGAAATTATTTGTTTTCAGGAATTCCTGACCAATGAGGGCGGAGGATTTAAAAAAAAAGATATTATTGAGAAACTAAAGGGAACACTAAACCTGCAGATAAATTATTTTCATATTGTTACAAATATAAAAAATTCCGGTATTGCTACTATTTCCAGGTTTCCGATTATTAATAAAGGATATCTTAAATTCAGGAATTCAATAAACAATGCCATTTATTCTGATATAGTAATCCATTCAGATACTTTAAGAGTTTATAATTGTCATTTGCAGTCAATCCATTTGAAGAAAAGAAACTACGATTTTATCGATAGCCTGATTTTACAATATAATAATAAACATCTGGATGAAATAAAGGATATTTCTTTTAGGTTAAGAGATGCATATATAAAAAGGGCAAGACAAGTGGATATTCTATCGGCACATATAGAGAATTCGCCATATCCCGTAATAGTATGCGGAGATTTTAATGATACGCCTGTATCATACACATACAGGAAAATGAAAGGCAAACTGGCAGATGCTTATCTGAAATCAGGTAGTGGAATAGGAAATACATATCTGGGTAATTTCCCGTCATTCAGAATAGACTATATATTATACAGTAAAAAACTAAAATCCCTGAATTTCGAAACCATGAAAATAAAGTGGTCTGATCATTATCCTGTTTCCTGTGATATGATAATCAAGTAAAAGGTAATGTATTCAGATCAACGTTCCCACCTGTTAAAATAACTCCCACTTTTTTATTCTTATATGTGCTGTTTGTATATCCTCAAATCCGGGTAAATAAATCATAGTAAGGTTTTATTAACGAGAAAAGAGGAATTCAGGTTAATTTCAGTTCCTGGTTAAAAATATTGAATCCACCGTACTTTAATATTTTAAACTCCTTAAGTTTCTCAAGTACTCTTATTAATATATCATACTGGTTTGTTTGCAACAGGTATTCATCGCTGAAATTACAGAAAATTAAAAACTCAGTAAGCTCTTTATCTTCCAGTCCGGTAATTTTACCTACAATTTCGCGACAATATTTTTCTGTTATCGTTTTTTGAATTTCTTCCTCAATCAATATTTCATTCAGCCTGATCATCTGAATTTCTTCGGGAGATAGAATAGGTATTGCTGCAAGGATTACGCCTTCTGTCTGTGCATCCATTTGACGCCGGTACTCTTCTTCCTGTGCAACTTGTCTCGCAATTTTTTGTAAGTTTTCCCGTAGTTTATCAGTCCTTGTTTTAGGCAACTTAAGCAATAAAAGTTTTTGTTTAAATTGTTCATATGTACTTAATGCAAATACTTTGGCTTCAGGTACTTCATATTTTCTTGGTGTTAATCTAACAATTACCCGGGGGTTTTTCAGTAACGATTCCGTTACATAGGTTACTTTTAAAAAATAGCCAACTGATGAAAAAACCAGGGAGTCTCCTTTTTCAACTTTAATAATAAAATTGCCACTTGTGTCAGAAACAATGGTCTTTCGGGTGCGTTCATTATAAATATGAACCAGTGATATGTGGTTATGTGTCTCTTCATTTATTATCCGGCCATTTAAATGACCATTGTAATCAGCAGTACTGTCCTGTGAATGAACCTGCAGGAAGAAGAAAGTTACGTATAATGTAATGACTATTTTTAATATGGGTCTCACATTAATAATTTAGTCCGGTATAAAACTATAAATACTTAATTTCAAATAAAACAGAATAAAGTTAAAATATGTTAAGCATATTAGGTTGGTTATTAAAATTTAAAACATTTTTTATGAATTTATTGTTTTAATTTTGAGATATATAATAATTTTAACAGATATGATTTAAAGCTTATGAAGATCACCGTATGCAGAAAAGCACATTTTAACGCCGCACACAGGTTATATAATCCCAAATGGCAAAATTCAAAAAATGAAAAAATGTTTGGATTATGTAATAATCCGAATTATCATGGCCATAACTATGATCTTATTGTAAAGGTTACCGGTGAGGTAGATCCTGAAACCGGTTATGTTATAGACATGAATATTTTAAAAGAAATTATCCGTGAAAACATAACCAGCAAATATGATCATAAAAATCTTAACCTGGACGTTGATGAATTTAAAAGCTTAAATCCCACTGCTGAGAATATCGCTGTTGCTATTTGGAATGATTTGCGGAAGAAGATAGATTCGAAACTCGGGCTTAGCATAGTCTTATATGAAACTGAACGTAATTTTGTCGAATATTCGGGATAAGAAGGCACTAATAATTTGCAAAAATCAAGTTTTCTGATTAAATCTGCCATAAAGGGATAAATTTATATTAATACAACAGAATCGTTTTATAAATGAATTTTATTAAAATATCAAGACGTATTTTTATTTTCATAGTTATTATTCCTGTCAGGATCTATCAGTATTTGATTTCTCCGTTGCTGCCTGCCAGTTGCAGGCATGTCCCAACATGCTCGGAGTATACTATTGAAGCCTTTAAAATTCACGGTATTTTTGTAGGAGGCTGGTTGGCCCTTAAACGTATAATACGTTGCCATCCCTGGGGCACTCATGGATATGATCCTGTACCTCCAAAAAAAATAAAAGTAAAGAAAGTACCAGTTAATTAATACGTAATTTATTTTATGAAGATATATCCGGGTATATTATTTGTACTTGTTTCAATTATCAGTTGCAGAACAAACAGGGATATTGAACACAAACCGGTAATCACAGTCAGCATTTTACCTCAGAAATACTTGCTTGAACAGATTGTTGATGACAGATACAAGATAAATGTAATGATACCTCCGGGAGTGAGCCCTGCGACATATGATCCTACTCCCGGCCAGCTAAAGCAATTAAGCAAATCTTTGGCTTATCTCAGGATAGGGCATATTGGTTTTGAAAATACCTGGATGGAAAAGATTGCATCAATTAATAAATCTATGCTGTTGTTTGATCTTTCCTCAGGCATAGAATATATAAACAATGACCATCATCATGCAAAAAATGAAGATGATTATTGTAATATTGATCCCCATATCTGGATTTCACCGAAAGAAGTTAAAATAATTTGTTTTAATATATACGTCGCACTAAAAATACTTGATCCAACTGACAGTTTGTTCTATGAACAAAACTATCACAACTTTATAGCAGTTCTCGACAGTATTGACAGGGAGATTAACAAATCTTTATCTGTGCTCAAAAGGAGAAAGTTTTTTATTTATCACCCTGCACTTACTTATTTTGCAAGGGACTATCAGCTTGAACAGGTTTCAATTGAGAATGAGGGTAAAGCTCCTTCGCCTGTTCATATGAAACGATTGATTAATTTAGCAAAAGAAGAAAATATTAGAACTATTTTTATACAGGAGCAATTTGATATTGAGAATGCACAAATACTGGCAAAAGAAATTGAAGGAAATATATTAAGAATAAATCCCCTGGATGAAAACTTACATGATCAGATTTTATATATTTCAAATCAGTTGCAAAAAGCTCTTGTTAGTGATACCATCGAATGAAGAAATTAATAGAAATAAAAAATACAACTGCCGGATACAACAGTACGGTTGTGCTTGAAGATGTTGATTTATTAATATCAGATAATGATTTTATCGGGATTATCGGCCCGAACGGAGGAGGAAAGACTACACTGTTAAAAGTAATCCTTGGTTTGATTAAACCTTTTAAAGGAGAGATTGAATATCATCCGGTTAATGCTCATAAAAAACCGAATATCGGATATTTGCCGCAACAATTTTATGCTGATAAAAAATTTCCGATATCAGTTGATGAGGTAATATTATCAGGACTTATTAGATATGAGAAGTTTATAATAAGGTATTCGAAAAGTGATAAAGATAAAGTTAAGGAAGTACTGGAACAGATGGGAATACCTGGCTTAAGGCGTAAAGCTTTTAGTGAATTATCAGGAGGTGAGTTGCAAAGAGTACTGCTGGCACGGGCTGTTATTTCATCACCAAAACTTTTACTTCTTGATGAGCCTAATACTTATGTTGACCAGAGATTTGAAAATGAGTTATTCAATTATTTGAAAAAACTAAACGAGAATATGGCGATAGTAGTTGTATCTCATGATGCAGGTATAATATCTTCATATGTAAAAACAATTGCCTGTGTAAATAAGAAATTACATTACCATCCGTCGAATGAGATTAATAATGAGATATTAAAAGCATATAATTGTCCGATAGATTTGATTACTCATGGTAAAGTCCCGCACAGGGTATTAAAAGATCATAAATAATTCCGTATTTATGTTAGAGCTATTTAATTACGATTTTTTTAGAAATGCTTTGCTGGCAGCATTGTTGTCAAGTATTACATGTGGCATAATAGGGACGTATATTGTTACTCGCAGAATTGTATTTATGAGCGGCGGCCTTACTCATACTTCTTTCGGAGGAATAGGAATCGGGTATTTTCTTGGTATTAATCCTATATGGGGGGCAGCGGTTTTTGCTGTGATTTCCGCACTGGGCATTGAATACTTCACAAAAAAGGCAGAATTAAGAAATGATTCTGTTATAGCAATGTTTTGGGCATTTGGAATGGCAACAGGTATAATATTTATTTATATTACACCGGGATATGCTCCTGATTTAATGAGTTACCTGTTTGGTAATATTCTTACCGTCTCCGCCCGGGATATTCTGTTTATGGCCGTATTAGCTGTTATAATAATATTATTTTTTATTCTTTTTATTAGAGTTATAATGTTTATATCATTTGATGAGGAATTTTCCCTGACAAAAAATATTCCTGGTAAGTTATTCAATTACTTACTTATCATACTGGTAGCATTAACTGTTGTAGTAAACATTAAAGTTGTGGGTATTATCCTTGTGTTATCCTTATTGACAATTCCTCAGAATATTGCCAATACATTTACCAGGAACTATACAAAAATTATTTTGTTTTCGGTTGTATTCGGCTTTATCGGGATTATTACCGGATTATTCGGAGCATATTATCTTGATATTCCAAGCGGGGCCTCAATTGTATTTGCATTGGTTATAATGTTTGTTATTGCAAAGATTTTAAAAAGAATTAAATAGGGACAGCCCCCTTAAAAAGGGGACA
>CBFCXR010000089.1:0-9512 GCA_965602045.1 uncultured Bacteroidales bacterium
GAAAAAGACTGGACATACTAATCTCAGATAAAATAAAAAGGGGCTGTAATAAAAGCCCCTTTGTCATTATTCTAAAGAAAATCAATATTACATCATACCTCCCATCCCTGGTCCACCTGCTGGCATCTGGGGTTGTTTCTCATCCTCGGGTTTTTCAGCCACCACACATTCGGTAGTAATGAACATACCTGCTATTGAAGCAGCATTTTCAAGAGCTATTCTGGCTACCTTAGTAGGATCAATAACTCCTGCTTTTAAAAGGTTTTCAAATTTATCAGTCTGTGCATTATATCCAAAGTCATCCTTTCCGTCTTTAATTTTCTGAACAACAACTGAACCTTCAAGACCAGCATTTTCCACAATCTGGCGAAGGGGTTCTTCAAGTGCTCTTTTAACGATGGCTATTCCGGTTGACTGATCATCATTATCAACTTTAATTGAATTCAGCCCATCAATAGCACGAATATATGCTACTCCTCCCCCGGGAATTATACCTTCTTCTACAGCAGCCCTGGTGGCGCTTAACGCGTCTTCAACCCTGGCTTTCTTTTCTTTCATCTCAACCTCAGAGGCAGCGCCTACATAGAGTACGGCAACTCCACCAGCTAGCTTCGCCAATCTTTCCTGAAGCTTCTCTTTATCATAATCTGAAGTGGTAGATTCTATCTGGGATTTTATTTGTTTTACCCTGCCATCAATGTTAGCCTTATCTCCAGCACCATTTATAATTGTAGTATTTTCCTTGTCCAGTATTATTTTCTCTGATGATCCAAGCATATCGAGTTTCGCTCCTTCAAGAGTCAGACCTTTTTCTTCAGAAATAACTACTCCATCGGTTAAAATTGCTATATCCTCCAGCATTTCTTTTCTTCTGTCTCCAAATCCCGGAGCTTTAACAGCTGCAATTTTAAGCGACCCTCTCAATTTATTAACAATTACAGTTGCCAGTGCTTCTCCATCAATATCTTCTGCAATAATTAATAAAGGACGGCCTGACTGAGCAGCAGGTTCTAAAATTGGAAGCAGATCTTTCATAGTTGAAATCTTCTTATCGGAAAGAAGAATATAAGAATTTTCTAAAACCACCTCCATTTTTTCCGTATCAGTTATGAAATATGGGGATATATATCCACGGTCGAATTGCATTCCTTCAACTATTTCTACACTTGTATCAGCAGTTTTAGCTTCCTCTACTGTTATTACACCTTCTTTTTTTACCTTTCCCATTGCATCTGCAATAAGTTTACCTATTGCATGATCGTTGTTTGCTGAAATTGAAGCCACTTGCTCAATTTTTTCATTATCCTCACCAACAGCCTGTGAATATTTTTTAAGTTCAGCAACAACCGCCAGTACTGCTTTATCTATACCTCTTTTTAAATCCATAGGATTTGCTCCGGCTGTAACATTCTTCATTCCAACATTTATTATCGATTGGGCCAAAATAGTAGCGGTTGTAGTGCCATCTCCCGCATCATCATTAGTTTTTGAGGCTACTTCCTTAAGTAATTGTACCCCTATATTTTCAAAAATTTCTTCGAGTTCAATCTCTTTTGCCACGGTAACGCCATCTTTTGTTACCGCTGGAGATCCAAACTTTTTGTCTAATATTACATTCCTGCCTTTTGGCCCTAATGTAATCTTCACTGCATTTGAAAGTACATCAACACCTTTTTTAAGGAGTTCACGAGCTTCAATATCAAATTTTAATTCTTTTGCCATTTTTCTATTGTTTTAACTTATTACTTTTCTTTTGAGATTAAAAATTAGTTTTAATGTATAAATACTAAGGTATTATAACAAGAATATCCTCTTGTTTCATTATAAGATAATCCTTATTATTAAAATTTAGTTCTGTTCCGGAATACTTACCATATAGTACGACATCTCCTACTTTTAATTCTATTTTTTCATCTTTTTTACCGGGTCCGACAGCTATAACAGTTCCTTTTTGAGGTTTTTCCTTTGCAGAATCAGGAATAATAATGCCACTGGCAGTTTTATCCTCTGCTTCCTGAGGCTCAATTATTACTCTGTCACCCAAAGGTTTAAGTTTAATTTCAGACATTTTAAAATTTATTTTAGTTAAACATTGTATTATTAATTTTCAAATTGATCCTTAGCATAATTTATGCCAAATATATAATATGAACAGAAATTAAAATCTATATTGACATATTTTCAGAATAACATAGTAATTTGTACTTTAACAAAAACAGATATTCTTTCTATAACTACCAAAAATCCTATATTTTAGTCTCAATATTTCTTAAAATAAAAAAGTGTCAGTTAATATGACATACTGACACCAGAAATTATATAAATCTTCAAATAAAGCAAAAATTAAGTAAATAATTTTATTCATTAATGTTCTCACCTTGCATATCTGATTGCTCAGGAACCGATGTCGGGAAACTGGGAAGTCTGTCCGGATCAATAGCATTATCCACCTGGTTTTCTATTCTGGATTGATTATCAATACTTACTTTTCTTGGGATAGTGACACTTGCCAACAAACTTAATGCAAGTACAGTAAGTGCCAAAGTCCATGTAGCTTTTTCAAGAAAATCAGCTGTTTTTCTTACACCCATTACCTGACTTGATGAAGAGAAATTAGATGCTAATCCTCCACCTTTTGAGTTTTGCACAAGAACCACTAATATCAATAAAGCGCTTGCAATTATAATTAATACTGATATCAGGCTATACATAATATATCTGATTTATAAATTGTTAATAATTTTCTTTATCTCATTAATTTGACCTGCAAAGTAACTACTTTTTTCCGGATATTTCAAACTTAATTTCTCATACGCAAAAACAGCTTTGGAGTAGTAACCTTGTTTTACATATATCTTGGCAAGAGTATCAGTTATGTACCCTTCATGTTCCTTAATACTGTCAGATGAAATATCAGAATTACTAACATGCCTTTCCTTAGGAATAATTCTAGGCTTACCTTTTATAAAACTGTCAATCAATTCGGAATTTGAAATTTCTTTTTCCGCGTGTTTCGATATCCAGATTGATTCTTTCGTATCAGTTTCTTCAGTTTCGTCCTCTGATATAAATTGCTGCAGAGATACTTCATCTTCACTGCTCTCATCAATAATCTCAAATTTGGACCCGATTGATTCATTAATCATATTGAGCCCTGTAAATTCTTCGCCGGTATCTTTGACAATATCTTCATCGACATCTATATTATTTAATCCTTCATCATGAACATCTATTTCTAACAAATCTATATCACCTCTCTCATAAGCTTCCTCAATATTATTATCTGCCTGTTGTTTGTCAGGACTAAGAATCTTTTCTTTGGGATCAACTTCTATTATATCAGGATCGTTTAAGGTAAAAGTTATATCATCGAGTTCAATACCTTCACCATATTCTTTCCTGACATCAATTGATATGTCAGGGACAAGGTCCATTCTGCTATGTTTATTGTCTTCAAAATCAAAGAGCTGGTAAGACACAGCAGTATCAATGTTTTCTTTTAATGAATTTTTAACTATTTTACCGGATTTCCTTATTTCTGTTTCGGAAATAACGGAGTCAATTTCTTTTTTTGATTGAAGCGGGTGAAGGAGTTCATAAAGTATTTTTCGATCTGCAATATAGGCACCTGTTAAGTTTAACTGGTTCTTGAAATTTTCACTGTTTATTAAATATAAATTTTTAACTGTTAGCAAATGAGCAGTCTGGAAATAAGGATATTCGTCCGTTAGATGACGAATTAGGCTAATACTCTTATCATCGAGCTGTTCAGGATTCTTTATGTATTCAATTAACTTATGCTTTTCCATCAATCCCTAAAATTAAAATGCTCAAATCAATTTTACCAATTTACAAAAGCCCTGTTAAATATGTCCTCAAGTATTAAATCTACGATATCCTTTGTATAACTATTCTGAGCCTCTTCGAATGTTAACGTGCTTTCATAATCTTCATATCGAGAGAAACTCGATTCAAAGTCCAAATCAGAGTTTACAGAATTTGTAAATCTTATTTTAATAGCAATTGTATATCTGTTCTGCGCTGCAATATCATTTGCAGTTATTGAAACAGGCTTTTGATCATATGTAATAATCTCACCTTCAAAATCAGCATCTCCAACACCATTTACTAATACTAAATTAGTGTTAGACTGAATATAATCCTTAAGGGCATCTGTAAACTCCTGGCTGAATGCAGGTTGTACAATACCTCCATTATTTTCAAGAACACGGTTTTCAATATATTGAACTGATACAGTATTCAAACCGGTTGTGGATGCTCCTCTTGTAGAATAGCCAAAAGACAAAGAGCCTAACCTTAAAGAGCATGAACCAAGTATTATGATATTAATTATCGCAATTATCAAAATTTTATTTAACCGATACATACTGGAATATTATATTTATGAAAACATTAAATTATTTAATATCATACTCTTTTATCTTTCTATAAAGAGTTCGTTCAGAGATACCGAGCTCATCAGATGCATATTTTCTCTTACCATTATGCTTATTTAAGGCTTTTATAATTAATTCTTTCTCTTTTTCTTCTAATGATAATGATTCTTCAATTATCTCCTCTGTATCCTGAATATTTTTATCCTTCACATGATCCAAATCAAATTTTTTATTGTTTTCCTGTACGACAGGTTCTGCACCCTGATAAAGCTTATTGATTATTTTAGCATTATTTTGCTGAATTTCAACGTCTGCTGCTCCTTTCTGCATTATTTCATAAACAAGCTTTTTCAGATCATTTACATCATTCTTCATATCAAAAAGTATATTATAAAGAATCTCCCGTTCAGATGCAAATGTTTTTTGATCAATTGCATCGTAAACCACCGGAAGTTTTGATTCATAGTAATCAGGAAGATATTTACGCAGGATTTTACCGTCTATTTCACGATTTTCTTCAATAACGGATATCTGTTCGGTAATATTCTTTAATTGCCTGATATTTCCAGGCCATCTGTAACTCTGTAATATTTCTCGTGCATCTTCAGTAAGTGATACCGCAGGCATACGGTTTCTTTCGGCAAAATCTGATGCAAATTTTCTGAATAATAACTGAGTATCTTCTTTTCTGACGCGTAACGGAGGAATTTCTATTGGTACAGTATTTAACCTGTAATATAAATCCTCACGAAACTTGCTTTGTTGAATTGCTTCAAGGATATTTATATTAGTTGCTGCAATAACCCGTACATTTATTTTTATAACCTTTGAAGATCCTACTTTTAAGAATTCGCCCGTTTCAAGAACCCGTAAAAGTCTTACTTGTGTGGAAAGTGGAAGTTCCGATACCTCATCAAGAAATATTGTACCTCCATTTGCAACTTCAAAATATCCCTTTCTACTATCAAATGCCCCGGTAAAAGATCCCTTTTCATGTCCAAATAACTCAGAATCTATTGTCCCTTCGGGAATAGCCCCACAATTTACGGCAATGTATGTTCCATGCTTTCGTGAACTGAACTGATGAATAATCTTCGGGAATACTTCCTTCCCAACCCCGCTTTCACCACTAATTAAAACAGACAGATCAGTAGGAGCAACCTGGACAGCAATATCAATAGCCCTATTCAGACTTGTTGTATTTCCAATAATGCCAAAACGTTGCTTTATTTTTTGAATCTCCATAATCTGCAATATTGTCGGATTAATAAAAAATAATAATCCTTGTAAAAACGTTATTCCTTATTAAATATCTTAATTCTAAATGATTTAAGCTTTTATTTGTTTTAAAAAATATATGACAAAATTACAATATTAAAAGTTATTTACTAATTTGCAACTGTTAATTAAATTTAAAAATTCATATGCAAATTGATTTTTTAGGTATCATTCCTGCCAGATATTCTTCTACAAGATTCCCGGGTAAACCACTGGTTGAAATTGGCGGAAAATCAATGATCCAAAGAGTTTATGAACAAGCAGCCAAAGCTATTAACCATGTTTATGTTGCTACTGATGATAAAAGAATACTATCAGCTGTGAAAAACTTTGGGGGTAATGTGGTTATGACATCAAAAAACCATAAAAGCGGGACTGATCGTTGTGCAGAAGCTGTAAAAAATATTGAAGAGAAGACAGGTTCAGAATTTGAAACCATCATAAATATTCAGGGAGATGAGCCTTTTCTTCAACCCGAACAAATCAATATTATAAAATCCTGCTTTAATGTTCCGGAGACAAAGATTGCAACTCTAATTAAGCCTTTTGGAAAAAACGAAGATATCTTCGATGTTAACAAAACAAAGGTAATAATCAACAACAATAAAGAAGCCATATATTTCAGCCGTTCCCCAATCCCTTACTTAAGAGGATATTCTACGAACAAGTGGATTACTTCACATCAGTACTATTTACATATTGGATTATATGCATATAAAAAAGAAACCCTTTTTTCAATTGCAAAACTTAATCCTACGCCGCTTGAAATAGCTGAATCACTCGAACAACTGCGTTGGATAGAAAATGGTTATAATATAAAGGTTGAAATTACTGAATATGACAGTATTGGAATTGACACCCCGGAAGATATTGATTTAATAATAAAGATGAAATTAATATAAAGGATATTATATTCCGGGACGTAAATCCGGTGCCGCCAACATCTAAAACAGATTCAATATTATTAAAGCTCCTCTTTTATTTACATTCTAAAACCGGTTAGATATTACATCCCAGTCTAAAATGTTCCAGAAAGCTTTAACATAATCAGGTCTTCTGTTTTGATAATCCAAATAATAAGCATGTTCCCAGACATCGCAGGTTAATACAGGCTTGAGGCCATTTCTTAAAGGATTACCTGCATTACTCTCCTTTATAATCTCCAATGATCCGTCAGCTTTTTTTACCAGCCACACCCAGCCGGAACCAAATAACGCTGCAGCAGCATCTGAGAATTTTTTCTTAAACTCAGCAAATGAACCAAATGATTTAATTATTGCCTCAGCCAGTCCCTCTTTGGGTTCACTTGCCCCTTTCGGACTAAAACTTAAAAAATAAAAAGTATGATTCCAAACTTGTGCACCATTATTGAATATTGGCCCTTCTGCCTCTTTAATTATTTGTTCAAGACTGGCATTCTCATACTGTGTGCCATTTGTTAACCTGATTAAGTTATTAACATATGCCTGATGATGTTTTCCATAATGAAATTCCAGAGTACTTCTCCCAATATGAGGAGACAATGCATCCAATGAGTATGTCAATTCAGGTAATTTTATCTCCATAATTTACAATTTTAACGAATTACAATTAATTTATATAGTTGATATTCATGTAAATATACAAAATTCATTGGTATTTTAATCACTTTTATGGTAATTAAATACCAAAATATTTTTATGGTTTTAATATAAAAAAGCCTGGCCATAAGCCAGGCTTTCCTTAACACTAAATAAACAGTAAAGCCAATCAGAGTCTACTATAAATATCTTCTTGCTACTTCATCCCAGTTAATAATATTCCAGAATGCGGAAATATAATCAGGCCTCCGATTCTGATAATTCAAATAATAT
Organism: uncultured Bacteroidales bacterium; assembly: GCA_965602045.1. Taxonomy (GTDB): domain Bacteria; phylum Bacteroidota; class Bacteroidia; order Bacteroidales; family UBA10428. Next base: position 7,529 of record CBFCXR010000089.1, read on the forward strand.
GCATGCTCCCAAACATCAAGAGCCAATATTGGTGTACCTTTTTTATCTGCAACATCCATAAGTGGATTATCCTGATTTGGTGTTGATGTAATCTTTAAATCCCCGCTGCTTTTAATCAACCAAACCCAACCTGAACCAAATAAATTAACAGCGGTATTTGAAAATTCAGTCTTAAATTTTTTAAATGAACCAAATGATTTATTAATTGCTTCAAGCAGATCTCCTTTTGGTAGTCCTCCGCCATGCTGAGTGAGTACTTTCCAGAATAAACTGTGATTATAATAACCCCCTCCATTGTTTCTAACTATTGCAGTATATCGAGATACGTTTTTCAAAATTTCTTCAATCGGCTTACCCTCTAATTCCGTCCCCATAATTGCATTATTAAGCTTGCCGGTATATCCCCCATGATGCTTTGAATGATGAATTTCCATTGTTTTGGCATCTATATATGGTTCCAGTGCATCATAGGCATAATCTAATTTTGGTAATTCAAAAGCCATAATTTTAATTTTTAATTTATATTCTGTTTTTATTTATATTGATTATAAATAATAACATTTAGCAAATAGAATTGTTCAATAAAATCATTAAAAAATAAGCCTGACTGGTTTATCTTAACTTTTTGAAATTTTATTGGATTTTAGTTTTCAGTTTATTATTGTCCTTTTATTTCAAAAATCTATTTTTGTATTAAATCCTATGCATATGGTTTTTTTATATTCTTTAGCTATAACAGTATATTTTTTAGGAATATTAATTGCATCATTAATTAATCGTAAGGCCATGCTTTGGATTCGTGGCAGGAGAAATATATTTGATAAAATAAAAGAGCAGGTAAAGCAGTCAGATAATTTATTCTGGTTTCATGCCTCATCTTTAGGAGAATTTGAACAGGGTCGTCCATTAATTGAAACCATAAAGAAAAAATATAATTCCGTAAAAATACTTCTTACCTTCTTTTCTCCCTCAGGCTATGAAATTCGAAAAAACTATCAGAATGCCGATTATATATTCTACTTACCAATTGATACTAAAAGGAACGCATTAAAATTCTTGAAATTAATAGGACCTGCTAAAGCATTTTTCATTAAATATGAATTCTGGTATCACTACCTGGATCAGCTTAATAAGCTTAATATCCCTGTTTATCTTATATCGGCGAAATTCAGACAGGAACAGATTTTTTTTCGATTTTACGGTAAATGGTTCAGGAATATGCTGCTTAAATTTGCTCATATCTTTGTTCAGGACAAAAGCTCTGAACGATTATTAAAAATTATCGGATTAAACGATGTAACTATTTCAGGTGATACAAGATTTGACAGGGTAGCAGAGTTGGCAAAACAATCAAAAAAAATTGAAATTGTAGAAAAGTTTAAACAAGATAGTACAATAATTATTGCGGGAAGTACATGGGAAAAGGATGAAGCGCTCATAATTGAATTTATTAATAATACTTCCCATAAGTTAAAATATATTATTGCTCCGCATGAAATTTATAAATCTAATATTCAGCGGATTTCTAATAGTATTAAAAAGCCTTCGGTACTATATTCAGCAAGCAATATAGACAATGTGAGCAAATTCGAAGTTCTCATCATTGATAATATCGGAATGTTGGCCTCACTTTATAAATATGCTGATATTGCATACATAGGAGGAGGTTTCGGAATAGGTATACATAACATACTGGAAGCTGCAACATTTGGATTGCCGGTAGTTTTCGGTACTAAATATAAAAAATTTAAGGAAGCTGTTGATTTGGTCAGCCTGGGTGGAGCATTTTCAATTTGTGGTTACACCAGTTTAAAGAAACAATTTGAAGACTTGTTAGAAATGCGCAAAAGAAATTATGCAGGCGGAATATCAGAAAAATACGTTTTGGAAAATCAGGGAGCAACCAGTATTATTCTGGAAAGAATAAAGCCATAAGGGGACAAAAAGGGGACACACAAAGGGACACAAAAGGGGACAGCCCCCT
>CBFCXR010000090.1:0-9377 GCA_965602045.1 uncultured Bacteroidales bacterium
GGGGTCTTAGCTCAGCAGGTTTAGAGCGCTACCTTGACAGGGTAGAAGTCGTGGGTTCGAATCCCACAGATCCCACTATTTCCTGTTTAAGTTATGATTTCGAAAATAATTCAGGTAACAACAGGCAGATTTATTCCTGTATAGTAATAATAAAATCTGTTCCTTCCCGGGGTATTGATTTATAAGTTATTTCAAAGCCGTGCGCGTCGATGATTTTTTTACATATACCTAATCCTAATCCTGTCCCCTTTTCTCCTTTGGTTCCTCTGGCCGGACTGTGTATAAATTTGCTAAACATTTCTTCAGGTTCAACATCTAAGATCCCTATGCCGGTATCAGATAAAATTAATTTTATACTATTTTTTTCCTTATAGGATGCAAAAGTTATTTTACCATTTTTCGGAGTAAATTTTGTGGCATTGCTTAACAGATTCCTTATTAACTGTCCGAAATATGTTTTGTCAACCCTTACCTCCAGATTTTCATCCACTTCCTTAAAAATATCTATATTTTTATCATATATCATCGTTCGATAGGGAACTATTGAAGTGTTAATCAGCTTTAGGAGGTTAACATCAGAGAGATGCAGTTTTATTTCCTTAGCTTCAAGTTTGGTCCAGTTTAGCAGTTTATTGAAATAGTCAACTATATTGTTGGAAGTATCAATAATGTATTTAAGGAAGTCTTTATGATTTGAATTTAATTGCTCAGCCAGCTCATTGTCATAGTATAACATTTCTGCAAAACCTGAAATGGATGAAAAAGGTGTTCTGAGGTCTTCCGAAATTATTTCTATAAAATCTTTTTTTGATTGTAACATATCCCTTAGTTTGTCTTCATGCCTTTTAATTCTTAATGTTGTTCTTAGCCTGGCTAATAACTCAGTTTCATTAATTGGTTTTCTGATATATTCGGTTGCACCTTTATCCAGGGCTTCTTCAACATCCGTCGATTCGGTTTTAGCTGTAACCATTATAACAGGAATATTTTTGGTTGAATTATTTTCCAGTATATTTTCCAATACCTCAATGCCTGTAATACCAGGCATCATAATATCCAATAAAATAACATCAGGATGATTATCTTTTAATATTTCAAGGCATTCGGGACCATTAGAAGCAGTAATAACGATATAGCCTTCTTCTGTAAGTAAACCTTTAAGAAAAAAAATATTTGCAGGTTCATCATCAACAATCAGAATTTTTGAATTTAAATATTTTTCCATTTATTTTTATTATGAAATAAATAAGATTTGATTTTAATAGTTTTAAGTAGTTATACCCGTCATTCTTATTTAGATTCATGTTTTTGATAAGTCTATGGGTATTTTTACAGTAAAAATTGTTCCTTTATTCATCTCACTTTTCACATCAATTTCTCCATTTAACAGCCTTATCAGTTTATTGGATAATGCAAGGCCCAAACCTGCTCCACCATATTTTCTTGAAGAAGTTCCGTCAACCTGGATAAACATTTTAAAAATACTTTTTATATGGTCTTCTTCAATACCTATCCCGGTATCTTTAATTTCAAAACATATTAGATCTTTTAATCTTGAAAATGTTACAGTAATACTTCCTTTTTCAGTAAATTTTAAAGCATTTTCAATAATATTTACAAGTATCTGGTATATTATATTCTTATCGTTGTTGAGTTTTTCCGGTAAAGGCTCAACTTTTTTAATAATTATATCAATAGGTTTATTGTTAAGTGATTTGGTTACAAAATTTTCAATTTCATTAATGAAATCATCAAGTAAAAATTCTTTTATTTTTACTTCCTGCTTCTTCCGGAATTCAAATAAGCGATTAATCAATGTATTTAAACGTTCTCCACTTGAAATAATATGTTCTAAAGCTTCGCTGTGCTTTGTACTTATATTTTCAGTTTTATATTTAATCAGACTTCTTGAAATTCCCATTATAGCATTTAATGGGGTGCGTAATTCATGATTTAAATTATCAATAAATTCACGCATTGTTTTATTTGCCTCTTTTGCCTCTTTAGCTTTTAGAAGTTCTTTTTCTATTCTATACCTTCTGGTTACATCTCTTATAATACATACGGCAAACCAGTTTTTTTCAATCTGAAATGATGAAATTGAAAGTTCAATCGGGAATTCAATATTATTTTTTTTAATTGCTGTTAATTCAATTATCTTATCAATAAAATTGATTTTATCAGATTCAATAAATTTTTTCAGGTGATCCGGGATACCATTATGATATCTTTTAGTAGAAAACAGCGACTGGAAAGTTAAATCTTTTATTTCATGCATCTTGTATCCGAATATTTTCTCCGCTGCAGGATTCCAGTAAGTTATTTTGTATTCCTTATTTATTAATATAATGGCATCAAATGCAACCATTGAGATATTTTTAAACCTTTTCTCACTTTCCTCTAACTTTGTATTGGTTTTTTTTAATGTTTCAATGAGGATATATAGTCTTTTTCTTTGCCGGTACAGATCAATAAATACTTTTACTTTAGCCAGAAATATAGACTGGTTAATAGGTTTAGTAATAAAATCAATAGCTCCTGACTCAAGTCCCTTAACTTTATAGTTATCATCCGTGTAAATGCCGGATACAAATATGACTGGTAATTCTTCATTACCTTTAGTTTTTCTGATTTCTTCCAAAGTCTCAAATCCATCTAATTTGGGCATTTGAACATCCAGTATAGCAAGTGCAAATTCATGTTTTTGAACTATCGAAATTGCTTCAAATCCCGATGTTGAAGTAACAACCTCAACATCCAATTCTTCAAGGATGCTTTCAATATATAAAAGATTTTGTTCTAAATCATCAACTACTAATAACTTTACTCTAGAATTATTCATTGTAAATAATAAGCATATATATTAAAGTTACGAATTATTTTACATGAATTAAAACAATTGGAGTTTGAATATAAAAAAAACATTTAAAGATTTTAACAATTATTCTTATTGATGTCAGGTACGAATTTTTCGATGTCATATATGACTTTCGGCTTACTACTGCAAATGCATCCTATATAGTCTTTAAATTCTTTAATTTGTTTTAAGTACCACCTCTTGTCTGATTCCTTAATATCGCCGTAACAATTTTCAATTTTAATATCTTTAGGATTTATTGTTAATCCTCTTCCGTCTGCTTTCATGACACTCTCTTTTTTTGTCCAGAGCTCAAAGAATTTCCTGCTATGATTAGTTGCATTTTTAATCATTGTCATTTCATTTGATGTAAATACCTTTTTAAAATGTTTAATATTAACGGGCCTTACTTTTTCTATATCAATACCAACATTACAATCTAACGCTCCGGCGCAAATCACTAAATTACCTGAATTCGATATATTAAAACTTAAGTTATTGTCAATGTATGGCTTACCAAAATCATTTCTTGAGATTTTTTTTATATCATCAGGATTATATTTAAAGTATTCAAACAGTCGTTTTACTAAAAGTATTCCTGTAACGTAGGAATATTTATACTCATTTTTTTTGTATTTATTAAGTTCAATATGAAACACAGGTGGAATTAAATGTACTAATTCAGAAATATTGCTGCAGTCCTTTTTTAATTCATCGGTATAAGAATAGAATACTTTGATCATTTGACGTACAGGTATTTTGTAATAAAGTTAATATAGGGCAAGGAATATTTAATACTAGTTATTATATTTAATTCATGTTATTATAATATATTTCAACTTATAAATTTACTATATTTGAATAAATATAATCTTACCGGCATGGAGTTCACCAGAACATTTGACCTCCTTGAAAAGTACAAAACAATTTATTCTGACAAAAAGGATGCTTTGGCAGGTAAGGAAATGGGATTATGGAAAAAATACACAGCTGAGGATTATGTATATTATGCAAATAATGTCAGCTACGGATTACTTTCCCTGGGCTTAAAAAAAGGAGACAGGGTTGCCACTATATCAAACAACCGTCCTGAATGGAATTTTATGGATATGGGCCTTAGCCAGGCAAATATAACTCATGTACCAATTTATCCAACTATAAGCAAGGATGATTATAATTTTATTCTCAATCATTGTGAACCTAAATTAATAATTGTTTCAGATAAAATACTTTATGATAGAATAAAACCAATAGCAGATAAAATATCTGCTATAATAGATATTTACAGCTATAATGAGATTGATGGTGTTAAGAACTGGAAGGAAATTGTGGAATTAGGAAAGAAAAATGAAAACATACAAAAAGACAATCTGAAAAATATAAAGGAGAGCATTGATCCGGCAGAACCAGTAACCTTGTTATATACCTCAGGCACAACAGGTAATCCTAAAGGAGTATTACTGTCGCATAAAAATATTGTCAGTAATATAAAATCAGTATGTAAAGCATTCCATTTTAATGAAAATCATAAGGCAATAAGTTTTCTGCCTATTAATCATGTTTTTGAAAGAACTGTAAATTATTATTATCAGTTTAATGGTCTGAGCATATACTATGCAGAAAATCTGGGTACTATTGCGGATAATATTCGTGAGGTTAAACCGACTTTATTTGTTACGGTACCAAGGCTTCTGGAAAAGGTATATGACAGGATAATTGGAAAAGGCAGGGACCTCAAAGGAATAAAGAAGCGGATATTCTTCCGGGCAGTGAATCTTGGATTAAAATATAAATTAAATAAGAGAAACAGCTGGTTTTATTATTTAAAATTAAGATTTGCTGATAAACTTATTTTTTCTAAATGGAGGGATGCTCTTGGTAATGTTGAATTAATAGTATCCGGAGGGGCAAAGTTACAACCTAAATTAATCAGAATCTTTAATGCTGCCGGAATTACTTTAATTGAGGGATATGGATTAACAGAGACATCACCTGTTATTGCGGCTAACAATATTGTAACAAATGAGATTAAATTAGGAACTGTTGGTCCTCCTTTGAGCGGTGTTGAAGTAAAAATTGCAGAAGATGGGGAAATATTATGTAAGGGAAATAATGTAATGCTGGGATACTATAAGGAGCCAAAATTAACAAGTCAGGTTATTGATAAGGAAGGGTGGTTTCATACAGGTGATATTGGCATCTTTGAAGACAATAAGTATTTGAAAATTACTGACAGAAAGAAAGAAATTTTTAAACTATCTAGTGGTAAATACATAGCCCCCCAGGTTATTGAAAATAAATTCAAAGAATCAGTATTTATTGAACAAGTTATGGTTTTTGGCGAGAATCAGAAGTTTACAAGTGCAATAATTCTGCCTGAATTTTTGTACTTGCGTAATTGGTGTACAATTCATGGAATTAAATACAGCGATAATAAAGAACTTATTAAAGACAAAAAGGTTATTAATAGAATTCAGCAGGAAGTAAGTGAGCTAAATAACCAACTAGGGCAAGCGGAACAGGTAAAAAGGTTCAGACTGATTTTTGATGAATGGAGCCCTTTGACCGGAGAGTTATCTCCTACATTAAAACTAAAACGAAAGTTCCTTCTTGAAAAATATAATGATATATTTAAGGAAATATTCTCAGTTGAAAATAATAAGGAATATTAAATACCCTTTTTCTTGAGTATAGGGAGACTTTTTGATAAAAACAATAGTCCCGAAAAAGTCAATAATCCATTTATAATTAATAGCTCAAATCCGAATTCATAACCGTTAAACCATTCCACAGAGTTTTTACTTAAAATATAACATACTATTGGTGAAATTACAGCTATTATGGGCACCCAGGGATCTTTTATTTTAATTTTTGTAAAAAGCCCGAAGCTATATAATCCCAACAGTGGGCCATATGTATAACCGGCGAGAGTGAATAATGAATTTATAACGCTGTCATCATTTAGCAGTCGGAATACGATAATAGTAAAGAATAGAATTATGGAAAACCCTATATGTACGAAATACCTCGTCCTTATCCTGTTAGAATCCTCTTTAAATCCTAAGAAGTCAACACAAAATGATGTTGTCAATGCAGTGAGGGCTGAATCGGCACTTGAATAAGCTGCAGCAACCAAGCCAAGTATAAATACTATTCCTGCAACCGGGGGCAAATAATTAAGTGATAAAAAGGGAAATATTTGATCGGTATTAGCACATTCAAAATTACCGGTCGCTTTATTCAGTAACTCAATGGGGCAATTCCTGACTATTTCAGGTTCTGCAAAGTGTTCAATAATAACATTTGCTGAATCAGCATAAATATAGATTAAAGCTCCCAGAGATAAGAACAACAGGTTAACAAGAATAAGTGATGAACTCATCCAGTATATATTCTTTTTTGCCTCCCTGACGTTCTTACAGCTTAAGTTTTTTTGCATCATATCCTGATCTAAGCCGGTCATGACAATACTAATAAAAGCACCACTGAGAAAATGCTTAAGAAAGTTGTTCCGGGGATTCCAGTCCCATATAAAAATCTGTGAATACCGGCTTTCACTAATCTTTGTGAACAAGCCTGAAAAGGACAAATCCATTTCCTGAGAAATATAGTAGATTGAAAAGCCGACAGCCAATAACATAGTAAATGTTTGTAATGTATCGGTCCATACAATGGTTCTTATCCCTGCCCTAAATGAATAAATCCAGATAAAAACAATAGTTATTGCAACTGAAAGCCAAAAAGGGATGTTCCAGTATGACAAAATAAACCTGTCAAGAACCATTGCTACCAGATATAATCTGAATGATGCACCAATAATACGTGAAACTATAAAGAAGAATGACCCGGTTTTATATGATTTGTTACCAAATCTTTTCTGAAGATAAACATAAATTGAGGTTAAGTTTAGTTTGTAATATAAGGGAATTAAAACATTTGCTATTACAATATAACCAAGCAAATACCCAAAAACTATCTGCATATATGAGAACATACTTGCTCCAACTTCTCCGGGTATAGAAATAAAAGTTACTCCGGATAATGAGGCTCCGATCATACCAAAAGCAACAACAAACCAGGGTGATTTTCTGTTACCTAGAAAAAAGGCTGCATTATTAGATGTTTTGCTTGTTAACCTGGAAATAATAAGCAGGGTAACAAAATATAGTGAAATAATTATTATTAAATTAACAGGTGACATATATTTAACTTGAACTAATAATAATATTAAATTTATATGTAACTTAAGTTTTTGCCATTAATTATTCCATTTAAGTTATTAACATGTTAATTTTGAAGCTATATTTTATGAATTCATATTAAGTAAAATGAATATTAGTTATCCGTCAAAAATACTGGAAACCGCAGTAAATGAGTTTTCTAAGTTTCCCGGAATAGGTGAGAAAACAGCCCTTCGTTTAGTTTTATATCTTTTGAAAAAGGATAAGGAAGAAGTATTAAATTTTGGGGATGCTATAATTCAGCTTAGTAAAGAGGTTAAATTCTGCAAGGTTTGCCAGAATATATGTGACACTGATTTATGTGATATTTGTAGTGATTCTTCAAGAGATAATTCGATAATATGCATAGTGGAAAATATTAAAGATTTTATTTCTATTGAGAACACGCAACAATATAAGGGAGTATACCATGTTCTGGGAGGCATAATTTCTCCTATTGATGGTATTGGCCCGAATGATCTTACGATAGATAGTCTTGAAAAAAGAATTTTGGAAGGTAATATTAATGAATTAATTCTTGCTTTAAGTACAACTTTAGAAGGCGATACAACAAATTTTTATATTTACAAAAAATTTAGTGCCTATAACATTAAGATTACAACACTTGCACGGGGCGTATCAATTGGAGATGAGCTCGAATATGCTGATGAGGTTACCCTGGGGCGGTCAATAATAAACAGGACCTTATTTATCATAAATACTCATTAAATATTTCTTATTTGCCTTAGCAACCAGTGCCGCTCCAACTAATCCAGCTTCATTCAGTAATTTAGCAGGTACAACTTTAGCTTTTACAGTAAGATATTCAAAAAATTTCTTTTTCTTTTTGCTAACACCACCACCTATAATAATTAATTCAGGCCAAAGAAGTTTTTCCATTTCAAGAAGATATTCATCGAATCGCTTTGCCCATACAATCCAGTCTAAACCCTCGTCTTTCCTTACGGCATCTGATGTATAAAGTTCCGCATCCTGCCCATTTAAATTAATATGACCAAGTTCTGAATTAGGCAATAATTTTCCTTTAGTGAATACAACAGAACCAATTCCGGTACCAACAGTAACCAGTAGAATTGTGCCTTTGAAATTTTTGCCGGCTCCAAATTTTATTTCAGCCATACCTGCTGCATCAGCATCATTAACTACATATGTAGGTAGTCCTGTAGCCTTAGAGAAAAGTTCCCGGGCATTTGTGCCGATCCACGATTTATCAATATTTGTTGCTGTTTTCACAATACCATTTTGTATAACAGCAGGAAATCCGCATCCAATAGGCCCTTTCCAATTAAAATGCTGAACAAGATCTTTTATTACTAATGCTATTGATTCGGGAGAAGCCGGCTCAGGAGTCGGAATCCTGTGCCTTAACTCAATTAGTTTTCCTGTTTCCGTATTAACAGGTGCTCCCTTGATTCCTGAACCACCAATATCTATACCTAATATTTTTTTAAATTTCATTTGTAAAGTGTAATTTTATTCATTTTATTCCGGACAAAATTATTAAGTATTTTATTATTTCAATTAAGAGTAACAAAATAAGTCTTTTAATTTAAATGTCAGGAATGTAATTCACATTTTAGATTTAATTTTTAATAATTATAAATAAAACTTAATTGTTAATTAATTCAAAACTAGTTATTTTATTATTTCTAAAATTTATATTACTTTCATATTTAATGAATATCAAGTTTAGTTATTGATACTTTTTAAACGAAAAATTAGTTAATAAATAATCACTATTTTATAGTTCAACTTGGTTTTTAAGGTGTTTTAAATACTATTTTTGTAAATTAATTTAATATTAGTCAAATGGACAAATATATAATTGGATTATTGGATACTAATACAAGAGTTATAATACCTGATTTCGGAGCTTTTATAATCAAACAAAAAGACCCCAGGCTCATTGTATTTAATGAATTTCTAAGATATAACGATGGATTATTAATTGAGTACGTGGCTAAGAAAGAGAATATTGAGAAGGATGCTGCAAAAAAGAAAGTGAGTGAGTATGTTAGTCTGGCCGGTAAGAATTTAAAAGACAATGATGAACACTTAATTTTGGGATTAGGCAAGTTAAAAAAGGAAAGTACAGGTAAAATAGCATTTGAAGAAGGATCTAAGACAGCCAAAAAGGATACTAAGAAAAAAGAATCTCCCAAAGAATCAATAGTTAAGGAAGAAAAGAAAACAACAGAAGAAGACACAAAAAAAGAAACAGCTGAAAAGGAGGCTAAGGCTAAAGAAGTTCCAAAAGTTGTACCGGCAACAGAACAGAA
>CBFCXR010000091.1:0-9365 GCA_965602045.1 uncultured Bacteroidales bacterium
AAAAAAGCTAAAGAAAAAGCTGAAGAAAGTGATCAGCTTAAGTCAGCTTTTCTTGCTAATATGTCACATGAGATACGTACGCCATTAAATGGCATCCTTGGTTTTGCCGATATACTTAAAAATCCTGAAATTTCAAAAATAAAACGTAACCATTTTGTTAATATAATACAGGAAGGTGGGCAACATTTGCTTCAAATCGTAAATGACATAATTGATATTTCCAAGATAGAATCCAGGCAAATAGAAATCAATGAATCGGAAACATGTATAAACGATATACTTGTGGAACTTTTTACGTTTTATGAACCCATTGCCAGGAAAAACGCAATTAATCTGTATCTTCAAAAAACTCTGAAGGATTCTCAGTCAATAGTTTATACTGACAGCACCAAATTAATACAGGTGCTTCAGAATCTAATAAGTAATGCTACAAAATTTACAGTTAAGGGTTATATAAAATTCGGATACATTTTGAAGAATAATTTCCTTGAGTTTTACATCGAAGATACTGGTATTGGAATTAATGCTGAATTGCACAAAAGTATATTTGAAAGATTCAGGCAGGGAAATTCCAAACTGGATAGAAAATATGGGGGTACAGGACTGGGTTTATCAATTGCTAAAGCATTTGTTCAGAAATTGGGAGGCAAAATCTGGCTTTCATCAGAACTGGCTAAAGGATCTAAATTCTTTTTTACAATTCCATACAAACCTGTTCAAAAAACCGAACTAAAACAATCAATCAAAAATAAAAATATTGCCATACCCAAAAGTCTTACTATCCTTGTTGTTGAGGACGATGAAGTAAATTTCCTTTTTTTAGAGGAAATATTAGCAAGTATAAACGCAAAAATATTACATGCTAAAAATGCCTTAGAAGCCATAGAGTTTTGCAAAAATAACCAGAAAATTGACCTCGTACTTATGGACATAAAATTACCGGATATGGATGGTTATACTGCAACCAGGAAGATAAAACAGCTAAATCCTGATTTGCCTGTAATTGCCCAAACTGCGTATGCACTGGAAGGAGATAGAGATAAAGCATTAAACTGTGGCTGTAATGATTATATTGCCAAACCGATAAAGCATAAACAACTTATCGAATTAGTACTAAAATTTAGAAAAAAATAGCTGGTAACTTTCGCTCTATTTATTTGTCTTTTTAATAGTTATTAGAAATATTTATATGCATTCATTTAATATTTTTGTTTAATGATACTTATTGAATATTAAAAAATGCTCCTCTGTTATACTAATTGACACAAAATTTATTATTAAATAATGACATTGAAACAAAATATTTACTAAATTGAGTTTTTAAAATTTTATAATAATAAATTACAAATTACAAGTAAGATAGTGTTTGCGGCATGTTTGTCTGCTAAAACCCGTTAAATCAAATAATTTTCTTTAAAACAGCTGCATAAAATAATTATAAAATATTAACCTAAATGTTTCAATTATGAAAAAATTCGCATTATTCTTGATCGTTTTTCTATTTACTGCATTTACCGGCAGTTTTGCTGCCAGGTATTATGTAGCTTGGTTGGCATCCGGAGCTAATGATGGTTCCAGTTGGGATGATGCTTTTAATAGTATGAATACTGCTATTAATTCTACTTCAACAGGAGACACAATATTTGTAGCGTCTGGTTTGTACCCTTGTTCTACAGGAAGCAGAGATGAATCTATAAACCTTAAGCAAGGTGTAGTTATTCTTGGTTGCTTTGCCGGAGATGAAGATCCTATAGATCAAAGTGTTATTGACAACAGGGATTTTGAAAATAATGGTACTATGTTATTTGGTGATTTACTTCTGGATGATGATTTTGGAGGAAGTAATGAAGAAAATGCATATCATGTAGTTGTGGCAAAAGGTACCATGGCAAATCCTATAGACTCTACTACAGTCCTCGACGGCTTCTTTATTTATGGAGGTAACGCAAACGGAGATACTGACACTAATTCAGTTGGAGGAGGAGTTTATTTATCCGCCACAGGAGGAGGGATTTGTAATCCAACCTTAAAAAGACTAATTATTTTTGGAAATTATGCAAAAGAAGGTGGGGGTATGATGTTATATGCAGGGACTAACAGCGAATGCAGTCCGGCTCTTGATAGTATATTATTCAGGATAAATCATGCAGATGGTGGAGCAGGATTATTTTGTAAAGCATCAGGTGGAATATGCAAGCCTGAACTTTATATCGTTGATTTCAATTATAATACATTATCAGGGGATTATCCCGGTAAAGGAGCAGCCATATTTAACTATGCTGAAAATACTGCTTCCATTGCAGAATGCAGCCCGACCATAAAAATATCTGAAATATCTCATCATGAAGGGGATGTTGATGGCGGTGCTGTATATAATCTGGCTGGCGGGATAAATGAAGGAATATGTAATCCTGCATTTATAAATATGAGCTTTTATAAAAACGGTTCATATGGTATTTATAATGAAATAAAAAACGGATCATCTACTCCACAGTTAATAAATGTTATACTATGGAATGAGACTATTAATAATAAAGGAGGGACTTTACCTGATATTGATCACTGTATTATTGAAGGCTCTGGAGGCTCTGGAGGGGGATGGGATAGTAATTTAGGAAATGATGGAGGAGGTAATCTTGATGCTGATCCCTTATGGGCTGATCCTGATGGCAGAAATTTCAGTCTGTTGGTTGGTTCTCCGGCATTAACTACCGGTGATGGTGTTGAAGGAATTAACATTGGCAGTTACCAGGGAACTGCAGTAGGAGAACCTGCAAAAATTATAATAATCGGATCATTAAATCACTTCGGACATCTAGAATTGGGTTATTCCTCGGCAGAGCAATACTTCGATATAAAAGGCACAAATTTGTCTGCCGATATTGAAATTGACTCTCCTGAAGGTTTTGCCATAACTACAATAAGTGGAGACTATTCCGGTGATACAACAGAAATAATTTTAACCCAGAGTGGAGGGACCGTGGACTCAACGCGAATTTTTGTCCGATTTTCCCCTACGATAGCAAAAGAATATTCAAGTGTTATAGGAATTACTTCTGATGGGGCATCCGATAAATTTTTAGTTGTTAAGGGTAGTTGTTACGAGGATCCAACAATCTCAGTTACAGGAATTCTGGAAAGCTATGATTCAGTGATGGTTGATGATTATTCCGGCGAGCAGAATTTTACAGTAGAAGGCTTTGCATTATTATCACATATTGCTATTACTTCACCTGAAGGATTTGAAATTTCATTGACAAGCGGTGATTACTCAGGTAATACAGATTCTATAGCCCTTATACCTGTTGATAGTGCTGTTTTGCCAACTGTAATTTATGTAAGATTTGCTCCTGATGAAGATAAATACTATGCTGATAACATTGTAATAACAAGTTCCGGAGCAGATAATGAAAATGTATTTGTTCAGGGGATTGGTTATGCGACTTCAAATATTACATTAACCGGAACATTATCAGACTTTGGGAGCCTGAAAAGAGGTGAATATTCGTCAGAACAAAACTTCGATGTTGAAGGTTCCGGACTGACATCAGATATACTGGTAACTGTGCCTGAAGGTTTCCAGATTTCTCTAACCAGCGGGGATTATACCGGAAAAATCGATTCAATATGGTTAGTCCCTGCAGGAGGTACTGTTTCAAGTACACCGGTATACATACGATTTGCCCCTTCTCAGGTTAAAGTATATTCCGGCGATGTTATTGCAAACAGCACAGGAGCTGAAGCAGAATCATTATCAGCAACAGGTGAATGTATTGCTGAACCAATAATAACTATAACAGGAACTTTATCGGATTTTAGTTCAGTATTAACAAATGAATATTCAGCGGAGCAAAGCTTTGATGTGAAAGGTTCAGATTTATTGGGAAATATAACAGTCGAATCACCCGACGGCTTCCAGATGACATTAGCCAGCGGCGATTACTCCGGAGATGTTGATTCACTAACACTTGTAATGGTTTCAGACTCAGTGGGATTAACAACAGTCTATGTAAGATTTGCGCCAACAGAGCAAAAACCTTATATGGATAGCATAAAAATAACAACTTATGATGCAATGGCAGAATTCCTGGTAGTTACCGGAAACGGAGTTACGGCACCTGAATTGTCTGCAATTCTTGATACTACAGCATGTGAAGGAGAAGTTATTAATAATATTCAGATAGACATTACTGATAATGATGTAAATACTGTAGTTCTTGAGGCTCTGTCAAACAATACACAATTATTACCTGTTAGCGGAATAAATATTTCAGGTACCGGCGGAAGCAGAACCATTGATTTGGAGCCGAGCGAAGGTGAAACAGGCAGTACTGACATTACAATAATTGCTACTAATAGTCAGGCAATAAAAGATAGTACAGAATTTACATTAACGGTTAATGAAAATCCAACTATAACAGATATTTCAGTAACAGATGAACATTATGGAAATGACGGTGAAATAACCATTACAGCATCATCACCAGCAGGAGGGCTGTTATATGCATTAGATTTGGGAGTATACCAGGCAAGCCCAACATTTACCGGATTATCCCAGGGCTTATATGGAATAACAGTAATGGATGCCTATGGTTGCAAATCGGACGATAATGCTCAGGTAGATAAAATTAGTGGCCTTCATGAAATAAGTGAAATTGGCTTGAGAATTTATCCTGTGCCATCTGATGGAATTCTCCATATCAAAAATCTTGATAAGTTAGATAAGCCATATATAATTAAAATATATAGTAATATTGGCGAACTGATTTATATAACTAAATATTCCAATATTAATGAAATTAACCTTAAAGGTTATTCCAAAGGCTTTTATGTTCTTAAATTATTTATTGGTGACAAAGTATATATTGAGAAGTTCTCTATTAAATAAAATTATTATCTAAACTAACTTTAAAAGGGGCTATCTTAAAAGCCCCTTTTTTTATTTGTACACTTTGGCACAAAATTTGATATTTGAATAATAGTTCTTCAAAAATAACGATATACCTGAAAATCTTTTTCAGTCAAGTCCCGGTAAAAGCCGGGACTTTTTAATTGATAGCAAAGGGGACAGTAAAGGGGGACAGTCCCCTAAAAAAGGGGACTGTCCCCCTTTACTTACTAGACAGGCAGCCCAACCAGGGACCTTACATCTTTAATTGTTTTAATGGCAAGTTCCCTTGCCTTTTCAGATAAAGTCTCAGATAACTTATTAATATAAGATTTATCCTTCGCAAATTCCTCACGTTTTGCCCGTAAACCTGAAGTTAATTCAACAAGTGCATCAGCAGTAACTTCTTTTAAATCTTTATATTTCAGAGTTCCGGATTTATAATGTGTTAATAGTTCATTATATGCTTTTTCTCTGCCACATGCTTTTACTAAATTAAAAAGATTCTCAACTCCCGGGCTCATAATATCACCTGACTGATCACCAGTATCAGTTACCGCAGATTTTACTTTTTTTCGAATAGAACTTTCTTCTTCAAATAATCCAACATAATGTTTCTCCTCAAGGCTTTTGCTCATTTTCTTTGTTGGATTTGCTAAAGAAACAAGTTTAGGAATATCAGTCAGAAGTGGCTTGGGCTCAGGAAAATACGCCCCAAACTGTTTATTAAACCTTACAGCTATATTCCTGGAAAGTTCAAGATGCTGAACCTGATCTTTCCCTACCGGAACATAATCTGCTTTATATATTAATATATCAGCAGCCTGTAAAATCGGATAGGTAAAAAGTCCGGCTGAAACAAATTTCCCCTTAACATTACTATCAGTTTGCTCAGATTTATCTTTAAATTGTGTCATCCTTGTAAGTTCTCCGTAGGATGTAAAACAATTAAAAATCCACGTTAGCTCCGTATGTTGCGGAACAAGTGATTGAATAAACAGTATTGATTTATCAGGATCAATACCACATGCTAATAAATCAACCAGCATTTTAAGTGTATTATCTTTCAATTCATTTGGCTTATAAGGCATAGTCATGGCGTGCAGATCAACTATACCATAAATACAATCATACTTGTCCTGTATATCAACCCAGTTCTTAACTGCTCCAAAATAATTGCCTAAATGAAGTTCCCCGGTTGGCTGAATACAAGATAAAACTCTTTTCTTTAACATTACTTTTTTTTTAGCGAATTGTAAATATGAATAATTTGTTTCCTTAAAATAATCCCTGGATATATTTATTAAATCCTAACTTGTCACAAAACTATAAAATGTTATCTAAAAATTGTACTTTTACTTTTATACTTGCAAAAAATTTAAGATTGATATCTTATCAGAATGGAATCCATAAGACAGAATAAAATAGCCAGATTATTGCAAAAAGAACTTGCTGAAATCTTTCAGAAAGAGGGCAGAAATTTATTTAATGGGAAACTGGTCACAGTTACAGTAGTAAGAGTTACTCCTGATTTAGGTATTGCTAAAGTTTATCTAAGTGTATATCCCCTGAAAGAAAATGATGATTTTTCTGCAATAGTGAATCAAAGTGCTAAAACCATAAGAAATTACTTAGGCAAAAGAATTCGCCATCAGTTGCGTGTTATCCCTGAACTATCCTTTTACCAGGATGATTCACTGGATTATATTGACAATATTTCCAAACTTCTGAAATCATAATCTGTATTAAACATTGAATTTCCCATTCTACATAGCCAAAAGATATCTGTTTGCAAAAAAATCACACAACGCTATTAATTTGATTTCCGGCATTTCAATTCTTGGTATAGCTGTTGGAACAATGGCTTTAATTGTAGTTCTTTCAGTATTCAATGGTTTTGATAATCTAATTCGCTCTTTATATAATTCTTTTAATCCTGATCTTAAAATAACTGTTGTCGAAGGTAAAACATTTATTCAGGATACTGAAAAATTTAATAAAATAGGAAATATTGAAGGAGTTGCTGATTTTGCTGAAGTATTGGAAGATAAAGCATTACTCAGATATAACAAGAAACAAACAATTTCTATTGTAAAAGGAGTCAGCGAGAACTTCAAAGAAATATCAGGAGTTGACAGTATGATAGTTGCCGGAAATTTTCAATTAGTAAATGAAGATGAAAATTACACAATAATCGGACAGGGTATCGCATATTTTCTCAATGTAAACATAAATGTTAATAAGAATTATTTGCATCCTATGGCCATCTATGTGCCAAAAAGAAGTGGAAGAGTCACAATGAATCCCGAGCAGGCAATAAACAAAAAATACATCTTCCCTTCAGGTGTGTTTTCAATAGAACAGAATCATGACTCAAAATATATTCTTGTTCCACTGAAATTTGCCCGTGAATTATTCGGATATAATAATGAAGTAAGCTCAATCGAGATTAAACTTTCAAATAAAGCTAATTTAAAATATATACAAAATAAGGTTGAAGAAATATTAGGAGATGAATTTGAAGTTAAGAATCGCTATCAACAAAATGAGCTTTTTTATAAAACAATGCAATCAGAAAAATATGTAATTTTCCTAATACTTCTATTTATACTTGTTATTGCATCATTTAATGTGATCGGTTCACTAACTATGCTAATATTAGAGAAAAAATTTGATATCTCCACCCTAAGAAGTCTTGGCACCGACTTAGCAACAATAAAAAAGATTTTTTTATATGAAGGATGGCTAATATCTGTAATAGGTGCAATTATAGGTTTAATTCTCGGCCTTTTAATTTGCTGGCTGCAAATAAAATACAAACTGATAAAATTGGTTGGTAGCGGTACTTTTATAATTGATGCATATCCTGTAAATGTTGAAGTATATGATATAATTGCTGTTCTGTTTGCTGTTATTATTATTGGATTTGTTGCAGCATGGTATCCTATAAGATTTATTACAAAGAAATATATATCTCAGAGTGAGTATATATAAATAATTCATTATTATATCCTGAAGAATATTTGTAAGTTATTAATATCAATATCTCCCGATTTATTTTGCCTGTGACAGCTAATTCTCTCTTTTTATATAAGAAACATTTAACAAAGCCTGATTATCAAATAATTATCAACAATTATTATTCATTTTACTGCTCACTCAAAAAATTAAATATCAACTACTTAGTGCTTCACAAACCGTAGTATAAAAAGATAATGTTAAAATGTTAGTTTTTAAGCCGAATTATTAAATTCTACATTTATTTATATTATACTTCAATAATATTACGAAAGGCGCTATTGACAGAAGCTAAGTATTGAAACTTATTTAGTAACATTTCGTACTATTTATTGATCAATTTCATTTAAATTGAATCTTGAATTAATATGATTCACAAGGCCATATTTATATTAATTTGTGTTGATTTTTTTTGTTGTAAGGGATATTCTGAAAATATAGATTTTAATGTAATATCTGACTCCGTTAAATGTTACGGAGAATCAACCGGAAAAATAACTATAAATATAATATCAGGTAATCCTGAATTTAATATTAAGCTTTATAATAATAAACCGGCTACCAAACAGAAGTACCTGGCAAAAGCTGGTATTAAGAGCACTTCATATTCTTTTAATAACCTTCCTGCGGATAATTATTATATTACAATTGAAGATTCAAAAGGAAATTATTTGCAGAAAGATATTAAAATTGATCAACCGGATAAACTTAAAGTTGAACCTATAACTATAGAAGAGTGTTTTTCAAGCCCTAACAAAGACGATGCTGTAATAAAAGCGAATTGTACAGGAGGCACAAAGCCTTACGTCTATTCATGGAGTGAAAATACCGGAAATCAAACTTCACAATTAGCTAAAAATATTACTCCCGGAATCTATCGCTGTATTATTAATGACAAAAATAATTGCGGTTCGGTTTCAGCTACTATTTTTTTTAATGAAAAGGTTCATAAGGAATGTTTTTCAGATTTTGAATAATATAAAAAATTATGAAAAAAGTAAACCTAGCAACGTGTATTATATTACTAACGGCGATTTATATTAATGTCATCGGACAGGAATTCAGTATTAAAGCTGACGCTCAACCTGTATCAATAGAGGAAGGTACCGATGGTAAGATTGAGGTAATAATTGAACAGGGAGAACCTGAATACATATACTTTCTATATGACAAAGAGCCATGGCAGGGTGGAAACCTGGTAATAAAAAGTGATCCTACGTTAAACAATGTTTTTGTTTTTGAGAATCTACCTGCAGGACGATACTTTGCAGGTGCAATTGATAATTCCGGTAAAAGTACATTTAAAGAAGTGTTTATTTATGATCCTGATAAGTAACTTCAACTATTGTATGCCTTATTATGATAAGATAATAATAATAGATAAAAACTTTCTGTAATGAACATGAATATAAAAAACTATATGCGCTTTTCAGGTTTAATACTGTTATTGTTTATTAAT
>CBFCXR010000092.1:0-9349 GCA_965602045.1 uncultured Bacteroidales bacterium
CTTTTTTTTGCTCTAAACGAATAGAAAATTATAGTTTTTCGTGATATGCAGAAAAACCTAATAATTAAACTATGAAAACCAAATATTTTTTGTATGTCCGTAAATCTACTGAAGATGAAGAACGGCAGGTTAAATCGATTGAAGATCAGTTAAAGGAACTGAAAGAATTTTCCCATCGAGAAAAACTAAAAGTAGTTCAAACATTTATAGAGAATAAGAGCGCCAAAAAGTCCGAAGGGGAGAATGGGCAACGACAGCTCCACTTGGATATGTAAATAATCCGGTTACCCGGAATATAGAACCTAATCCGTTTAAGTCCAAATTGATTAAGATAGCATTCGAGGAATTCGCTACAGGAAAATATTCATTGGAAAGCTTACGGCATAGGCTCCATTTTTTAGGATTAACGACAATCAAGGGAAAAATATTAGCAAAATCAGTTATTTTAAATATACTCAGTAATCCTGTGTATTTAGGGCTTATTCGCCACGTCAGTACCATTTTTATAACTAACTTATTTTTTAAATAAATAATTCTTCCTTTTTGTGTGAAAACTAGAAGAGGGGTCGGACCGAGATAAAGTTTTGATTATTTTACATTTAAGCTTAATTTTCTATCGTTTTTCATCCTTAAACTGCTGCTTTTTAATAACAAAAAGTGCGTTTAAGAAAAAATACTTATTACTAAGAAAAATAAAGCTTGTAAGTTATCAGAACCTTCAGTTCCTTATAATAGCCTTTTTTATACGAAAAACGATACTCTAACCTATATAATTAGCATATTCAGTATTCTTTACGGCTGATAATCAAAACTTTATCTCGGTCCGACCCCCCCCTAAAAAACCAGCTTGCTGTATTTGTACTTGATGTGTCTCTTATTTAAGATAATTATACTGTTTGTTTTGGTATCATAAAATTCAAGAAGGAACGGAGTAGTTTCCCGTTTTTTCCGGCAGTGAATAACATGTTTGCTTGCCTGCCCGTATACATCAATTTCTACCTGAATCAGGCAGGATTTTGAATCAGGACTAAAACTGCGAAGCCTTTTTTTTGGTTTTAATGAATAATTTTTAAAGTTATCATTATATAAAATTTCAATCTTGTTTTCGTCTAAAGGAGCAAACATAGCATATGAACAATAAATTTCATCAGAGAGTTCATTATAAGATTGTTTTTTTAATATAGTATTCCTCCATGCCAGTTCCCCGTTTGGCCTGAAACAAAATAAAATTATATCATTGTAATTTTCGTAATTTTGATTTAACTGCTGTTCAACACCTAAAACAAAATTTCCGTTTTTCCTCACATGTAAATAGTTAGCTTTATGACTTACCATTACCTGTTTGGAATGTACTTCTTCGGTTAATATATTTTGACTTAATTCCGGATCGAGATATACGAAGTTTTGACCGGTGATTTTATTGATATTATTGTCTACAGTGAAACACATAGCTCCGGATACCCCATATCTTGCACTTTCTGAAAACAATCCCGCACAAAAAAGATTATTATCATTCCCACTTTCCATTAACAATTCCCGGATGAATTTGCCAGATAATTTTATATAATATCTTTCAATATCTTCTCCCTTGTTAGTATATCCGATAATAAGGAATTGGTTTTTCATGTCCAGGTTAAAATTAAATAATCCTACAAGGTATGTTTGCCCAAGTAAATATGCATTTCCGTTGTCATCAACAAAGAATTTTCTTTCTGAAGGTATTCTTTGGTTAAATATAAATGTTTTCCTTTTTTTCCAGTCAACTGATAGATCCTTATCAAGAACAAATACTTCCTGTATTATTGTTCTTTTCCAGAATGCAAGAATCTGACCGCAAACCAGCAACTTCTGTTCCCGTTTTGAAAGTTCAAAATGAAAATCAGCATAATTTCCGGAGAAGTTTTGAAATTCAGCAAATACCCGCCTGTCATTATTCTGTTCCAGGGTTATTTTATTAATGGTTTCAACATGAAGCACTTTCTTTTTAATACGTTGAGTTGATGTAAATAAATATAATTCCCCGTGAAAGAGTATTGAATATTCCAGTTCAAAAGTAGTTAAACCCTTATATAACTTGGGATAAACTGCTTTTGTAAGATTAAGATTATTATCATAATGCTCCAGTACATATCTGAATTCTTTCCTGAGAACATAAAATCCTGTTTCATCATAACCTATAATCTTTTGAAATTCAGTATTTCGATTCGCAAAATGTTTATCACCAAAGATAATTTGTACTTTACTGGTGTCAATACCACAGAATAAATTATGGTTATTACATAAAAAAATTGTTAAGAGCAGGAGCCATGTTTTTGAAAAATTTCTTTTTGTCATACTATTATGCTATATAATTATTCCATATTTATATTTAACAGCACACCTGTTAACACCAGTAAAAATAATTAATAACTTTAATATTTAGAAATTGGAGTGTATATTATTGTGTTTTAATAGCTCCTCATAAATGATATTATAAATTATTTATATCTTTAATACTAAGTAAATGCAACCCTGCTTTATCTTTATTGTCATTATATCAAGTATTACTTAAAAGTTTTAATTAAAAGCACTCTCTTAAAAGTATTTGAGTGAAAACTGGTGAAAATTGGCGGTAGCTTATCAGGACATACACAGAGAAATAATTGAGTTGAGTAAAACTGGGAATTCAAAGGCGCAGTTTCAACTTTACAAATTGTATTCTGATGCAATGTATAATATATGTTACAGAATGATGGGCAATAAAGAAGAGGCTGAAGATATGCTGCAGGAATCATTTACTGAAGCATTTTTAAAACTTGGGACTTTTAGATATGAATCAGCATTTGGTGCCTGGTTAAAACGAATAGTTGTAAATAAATGTATCAATTCAATAAAACGAAAAAAAGCTGAACTGATATATACTGATCAACTTCCGGATAAAAAAACTGACAATCAAGGAGAAGATGAGCTCGATACTGCCACACTCAAGGTTAGAGATGTGCAAAATGCAATTGAAAAGCTGCCGCAAGGGTATCGGGTTATCTTCTCCCTTTATTTGCTGGAAGGATATGATCATTCGGAGATCGCCCAGATATTGAAAATTTCAGCATCGACATCAAAATCACAATATTCCAGAGCAAAACAGAAAATAAAAGAACATTTAAAAACCATAAGGCAATGAAAGATAAGCTAGAAAAATTCATAATAAACAACCGTGAGGAATTTAATTCCCGCAAGCCTGATGCAAAATTATGGGATAAAATTGAGGCTGATATTAAGCCAAAAAAGACAGTAAGCTGGAAATTTGTTTTTGGCAGGGCAGCGGCGGTATTGTTCATTTTTATTGCTTCGTATATAACTTATGAATTTATAAATAAGGGATTCCCGAAAATAACCTTCATAAAAAGTACAGAGATCGAAATTCCTGAGCTTACGGAAGCGGAAAATTATTATTCAAGATTGCTAAATCAAAAACTGGAAGAAATTAAACCTATAATTACCGGATACTCGACATTGGAAGAAGAACTTAATTATGATCTGGACCAGCTTGACAGCCTGTATAATGAGCTGAAGAATGATCTTAAAGATAACATTGCAAATCAGGAAGTTATCGATGCAATGGTTCAAAATTACAGACTTAGGATTACAATTTTGGAAGAAATATTATCAGAGCTTAAACCGAATGAGGATGAGAGTATTATAAAATACAACGGTCATGAAATATAAAAAACTATTAACATTAGTATTGCTTGCCCTTTTATTTGCATCGGCGTTAAGGGCACAGCTTTATACCAGGAAAGTATCTAAATCTTATAGAATCAATAATTCTACGACTATTGATATTTATAACAAGTATGGCAAGATACATGTAGTAACCTGGGATACTGATTCTGTACGTTTTGAAATAAATCTGAGAATCAAAGCAAACAGTGAGTCCAAATTAAAAAAAATGAAAGAGAATATAAGCTTTGACTTTACTGGTACTGACTATTATGTTATAGCAAAAACCAGGCTGGGGCCTAAATCAGGAGGGCTATTTTCAGAACTTAAGGATATAGCAGGATCTGTTATATCGTCTGAAAATCAGGTTACTATTGACTATCTTGTATTTATGCCTGAGTATGCCAGCCTTAAAATAGAGAATAAATTCGGAGATATTTATACGGATGATTTAAACGGTAATGTTAATATTGTTCAGTCAAACGGTGATTTAAAAGCGAATAATTTAAATGGGAATACAGTAATAAAAATCAGTTCCGGTGATGCGGTCATTAACTCTATTAGTAACGGGAAATTGACTATTTCATATTCGGATTTTCATGTTAAAGATGCTAAAAAGCTTAATGTTGACAGCCGTTCATCAAGGATAAACATTGATAAAGTAGACTTCCTTAATCTGAACTCAAGAAGAGATAAATTATATATACCAATAATAAATAATTTATATGGGGAAAGTTATTTTTCCGATTTTACTTTACAAAAGTTAAATCGCGAGTTAAATTTTGATTTTAAATACGGGAATCTGTCAATAGGAGTTATTAATAATTCTTTCTCTTTTATAAATATAAATTCTGAATATACTGATCTTGATCTTATATTTGAAAAAGGATCTGTTTATGAGCTTGATATTTCACATCATCAGGATGTAATTTTAAATTATCCCTTGCGGATTGCAAAAACAGAAGAGAAAATTTTGGATAAAGATGAAAAGCTGATGTTAACTTATGGTAAAATCGGATATGGTACCTCAACATCCAAATTGAAAATAAATGTTCCAAAGAAATGCACTGTTAATATTATTCATAAATAGTTTTACTATTTTGTGCAACTATAAGAAATTTTTATTGTCATTAAATTTAAAATCTTGAGAACATGAAAACATATAGTTATTTAACCGTATCTCTTGGTGTGATATTTATTATATTCTTTAACTCATGTGAAAGATGGGATTGTATTGAAGGTAATGGTATTTATGCCTCAGAGGAAAGGCCGTCCGGAAATTTCTCCGGGGTTGAATTAGATGGGAGTTTTGATGTTTATATAAATAAAGATACTGTAACCAGGGTATTTGTGGAATGTGATGAGAATTTAATGCAATATATCTCAACAAGTGTCAGGGGGAATATCCTGGAAATTAAAAACAAAAGCAGAAAATGTTTAAATTCCGGATATGGTATTATTATCACAGTAAGTACTCCAATGCTTAATAGTGTGCAACTCGACGGTTCAGGATTTATAAACTGCGGATATTTTAATACCTCATCTATGAATATTGATATAGACGGTTCAGGTACTATACATTCTGATGTTGACTGTAATGTACTTAACGCTGATATTGATGGTTCGGGAAATATCAGGCTGGTAAGTGCCTGTACGGATGCTGACCTGAGAATTGACGGTTCAGGCTACATATATGCTGATATTGAATGTGATGAGCTTATTGCTGAGATAGATGGTTCAGGTGAAATCAGGCTGACTGGTTATTGCATTGATTCATATATGAGAGTTGATGGTTCAGGAAGAATAAGGGCATTTGATTTTGAATCTGAAAACTGTGATGTAGTTATTAATGGTTCAGGTGACATAAATGTTTTTGTCTGGGATTTGCTGGATGCTCATATAGAAGGTAGTGGTATAGTATACTACAAAGGTAACCCTGTAATTAGAACAAACGATTGGGATAAAGTAAGAATGAGATAATGTTTACATGTCAAAACGATAAAAATGATAAATCATATGAGGATTATAACTTTACTCTGGATTATTATATTATGCCCATATATATATTCTCAGAATTATACCAGGGATATCGGTCTTAGAGCTGGCACAACCCTGGGATTTACTTACAGACAATATCTTGACGAAGAAAATGCCTTTGAAGCAAATGTAAGCTTTAGGATGCGTAATTTGCGTATTACAGCACTAAAGCAATTTCTCAGACCTGCATTTTATGAAATTACTGACAATTTAGTTTTTGCTTATGGTTATGGAGCACATATAGGATTATATTATACAAACAGGTTTAATATATTAAATAATACATACAGGTTGGATGGCTGGAGGTTTTCTCCGGTATTCGGATTGGATGGATACTTAGGACTGGAATATCATTTCAGAGAGTTCCCTTTTATTCTGGGTATAGATATAAAACCCTTTTTTGAATTCTCAACCAGCCGTTTCTTTTACATATTTTTAGATGATTCGGCTTTAGCACTTAAGTATAGATTTTAGGAAAACTATTAAAACTTAATAAGATGAAAAGAATAGCAACAACATTGGCAATATTATTTTTAAGTATGCATATATTTTCCCAGATTGTGGAAGATGAAATTAAAGAATATAAGAAAGATGATGAGATAAAAACATTACTGGGGAAAAGTAATACAATAGGTGGATATGGTGCAATATCAGTCCTTTATTCACAGATCGATGCAAAAGATGCATTTATTTTTGGAGCAAGGGGCTGTGTAATAATGAGTCATATATTTAGTATGGGTATTGGAGGGGCAGGATTTGTAAATGATTCCCAGCTGGATAATTCACTGGGTAAAGATGTTAGCCTTGCAGGAGGATATGGAGGTTTGTTTTTTGAACCTATTATATTCCCGATGTTTCCTGTTCATATCTCTATACCTGTACTTATTGGTATTGGTGGAGTAGCTTATACAAGTATAGACAGATATGATTGGAACGACGAATACTTAGTTGAGGATTCGGAGTCCTTTCTTGTTGTAGAACCGGGGCTGGAATTAGAAATGAATGTTACCAGATATTTCAGACTTTCAATGGGAGGTTATTACAGATATACTTCCGGAATTGATTTGTTGAACACTGAATCTGATGTACTTAACGGATTTTCATTCGGAGTTAATTTTAAATTCGGTAAGTTTTAATCCATATATGATATGGACATGAAAGTTATTTTCACCGATAAAAAAGCCATATCTGCCGAAATGACCTCTTAAGTGTTGTTATTAGTAATTAGTTTTAAGCCGGAATTAGATTATTAGATTATACTTTTAAATTAAAAGCCTGTTATTATTGACTATATCAGGAGTTATTAAAATTTTAAAGAATACATATACCGTGAAAAAAAATAAAGAGAAGAACAGATTTTTAATCATAGTTTTTTTACTGTTTACAATATGCAATTTGTTTGGGCAGAATAAATATACAATTAACGGGTATGTTACTGATGAAAGTGGTGAAATGCTTATAGGAGCAAATGTATATGTATCTTCTTTAACAGCGGGTACAGTAACAAATAAGTATGGATTCTATTCAATTACTATTCCTGGGGGAGAATACAGGCTTAACTTTTCTTACATTGGCTATCAAATAAATACAGAGAAAATACTGTTAAACAAAGATCTGAGACTTAATATCATGCTAGAACCGGAAAACCGGGAGTTGGATGAGGTTGTAATTAGAGCTGACAGGGTGGATAAAAATATCCGGGATTTGGAAATGAGTTCGGTTAAACTACCGGCAAAAACCATAAAACGAATTCCTGCATTAATGGGGGAAGTTGATATTATTAAGTCGGTACAGTTATTACCAGGTGTAAAAATGAGCGTGGAAGGTTCAAGCGGATTTTATGTCAGAGGGGGAAATGCTGATCAGAATCTTATTTTATTAGACGATGCTCCAGTATATAATCCTTCACATCTGTTTGGTTTTTTCTCAGTATTTAATGGCGATGCTATAAAAGATGTGGAACTATTTAAAGGTGGTATTTCTCCTGAATACGGAGGCCGTCTCTCATCTGTACTGGATGTTAGGATGAAAGAAGGTAATACAGAAAAACTGAAAGGTGAGGGTGGCATTGGATCAATTTCAAGTAGATTTACTATTGAAGGGCCGATAATCAAAAACAAAGCTTCGTTTATTTTATCGGCAAGAAGAACATATGCTGACTTGTTTTTGCCTTTTGCAAGTGATACAATTGCCAGGAAGAGCAAAATTTATTTTTATGATCTTAATGCAAAGATAAATTTCAGGCTCAATGAAAGAAACAGGATCTTCCTGTCAGGATATTTTGGCCGTGATTTAAACAAATTTGGAGATATGTTCCAGATGAATTACGGAAATGCCACTTCAACACTTAGATGGAACCATATATATAATGGGAAGCTATTTTCCAATGTTACATTAATATTCAGCGATTTCGATTATAACCTTGGTGTTCCACAGGGGAGTGACGGATTTAAATGGTTATCTCATATTATTGATTACAGTATCAGGAATGATTATACTTTTTATTTGAATCCTAATAATACTATGAAATTTGGAGGCCAGTTAACATATCACACCTTAAAACCAGGGGTTTCGGAATCAATAGGAGAAGAAAGCTTTATAAAAAGCCTTAAGTTTCCAAATTCCCATTCAATTGAGAGTGCTGTCTTTCTTTGTAATGAACAGAAGTTCAATGGCAAATTTTCAGTATTATACGGATTGCGTTTTTCTCTTTTTCAAAATATCGGAAAAGGAACAATATTTAATTTCGATGATGAATATAATGTAATTGACTCAACGGTATATGACAGTGGTGAAATTTTTCAAACCTATTCAGGGTGGGAGCCAAGAGTAGGATTTAGATATACCCTGGATGAAAACAGTTCATTAAAAGTCAGCTATAACAGAACCTATCAGTATCTGCATCTGGCATCAAATTCAACAGCTACATTTCCACTTGATTTATGGTTTATGAGTAATCCGAATGTTTTACCGCAGAAAGCAGATCAGATAGCTTTAGGATACTTTAGAAATTTTTTCAATAATATTATTGAAACTTCAGCTGAATTTTATTACAAGAAAATGTACAATACAATTGATTACAAAGATCACGCTTATTTGGTGCCAAATAAATATCTTGACGGCGAACTGCGAATAGGAGAATCTAAATCATACGGCATTGAGCTTCTGGCAAAAAAACAAAGCGGCAGGCTAACAGGCTGGATAAGTTATACATATTCAAGGGCTCTGAGAGATGTACCAGAGGTTAATAATGGCAAAGAATATCCGGCTCCCTATGATAAACCTCATGATGTATCAGTAGTATTAAGCTATGATATTAGTAAGAGATTCCTGTTTTCAGCAAACTGGGTATATTCAAGCGCTATTCCCGTTACTGTTCCTGAAGCAGGATATTATTACGGAAATGTCTGGCTGCCTGATTATTCTGACAGGGGTTCTGTGAGAATTCCGGGAACTGATTACCATAGACTGGATGCTTCTTTGACATATAATTATAGACTTCTTGGGATGGAATGTAACACAAACCTTTCTTTTTATAATATATACAACAGGCATAATGCATTTGCTGTATACTTTAGAGATAAAAGCCTGAGGCATGAAGAGCCACCAACAG
>CBFCXR010000093.1:0-9346 GCA_965602045.1 uncultured Bacteroidales bacterium
TTTTTAATATCTTTTCTTAATGGCGACTTTCTTATTTGACAAAATTATTTTCGGGCCGGTAATTAGCAGGAGACTCGGAGAATCTTTAGGAATTAATTTAATGCCTAATAATAAGAAAATCTGTAATTTCAATTGTATATATTGTGAATGTGGCCCTACTAATAGTAATGATACCAGTAAATTTAAACTTCCAACCAGAATCCAGGTTGCGGAAAAGCTGGAATTCCGGCTTAAAGATATAAAAGCAAAAAAAATACCGATTGATACGGTAACATATGCCGGGAACGGCGAGCCAACATTACATCCTGAATTCCCTGAAATAGTAAAGGATACAATTGCTTTGCGCGATAAGTATCTGCCTGATACTGATATCGCTGTTCTTTCAAATTCAACACTTATCGATAATAAAAGAATATTTAATGCACTTAATTTGGTCGACCTTAATATTCTTAAACTTGATTCGGGTTACGAGGAAACCAATAAAGCTATTAATTGCCCGTTGTTCAACTTTAATCTGAATAAAACTATAGAAAATTTGAAGAATTTTAACGGTAATCTGATAATTCAAACGCTTTTTTTCAGAGGTATTTATAAGGGACAGGAAATAGATAATACAACAGAAAAAGAGCTTACCAGGTGGTTGCAAATAATTAATTACATTCAACCTGAAAGTGTAATGATATATACAATAGCCAGGGATACTCCTAATAAGGGCCTTTATAAAATTCCTCCCGGAGAGTTAACCAGAATTTCAGAAAAGCTGGAAAAAACTGGAATAACTACTCATATTTCACCTTAAGTTATGATAATAAAAGTTTTGGTTTGCCCCCTTAATTGGGGCTTGGGCCATGCAAGCCGCATTATTCCAATAATTTATGAATTAATTCAGTGCAAATTTGATGTTTATATTGGAGCAGATGGATATGCCCTTGAATTATTAAAACAAGAATTTCCTGCATTAAAATTTATTAAATTCCCTTCATATACAATTACTTATGGGAAAAGAAAATCGCTGGCTGTTAAAATAATTATACAACTGCCAAAAATTATATTCCGGATTTTAAAAGAACATCTCGAACTAACCAGGATAATTTCATCTTATTCAATAGACCTGGTAATTTCAGATAATAGATATGGCCTTTGGAACAAAAAAATAAACACCATCTTCATAACTCACCAGATAGTAATTAAATTACCGAAATTATTGAAGTTTTTAGAAATTAGTATTTATAAATTAAATAAGCAGATAATTTCAAAATATAATCAATGCTGGATTCCTGATTATAATGATCCTGATAATAATTTAACCGGAGAGCTGTCTCACAAATATAAAATTCCTGTCAATACAAAATTTATTGGCCCATTATCAAGATTTGCGAAATATAAAAAAATCAAATCCGTTTTTGAAAATTACAAATACGATTTGATTGTAATTCTTTCTGGCCCTGAACCACAACGAACCATATTCGAAGAACATATAACTGATAAAATTCAGAAATCAAATTATAAAGCTTATATAGTTCAGGGCAAGCCGGGGAAAAATCCGGAAGCAAAAATTTCAAAAAACATAACTGCTGTATCGCATTTATCAACAAAAGAACTTTTTAATATGATTAATGATTCCAAATATATTATTTGCCGTTCCGGTTATTCTACAATAATGGATCTTATTGTATTACAAAGAACTGCGATTTTAATCCCAACTCCCGGACAAACGGAACAGGAATATCTTGCCAGGCATATGTCAAAATACTTTCATCACATTAATCAGGATAAAATCGATTTAGAGAAATCAATCAATGAATTACAAAAATTTCAGCCGTTATTCTATAATAGGAAAAACAAAGAATTAATAGAGTACATTCGGCAACTTGACCTGTTAGAAAAACAAACAAAAAATCACAATAGAAAAAAAACCTAAAATAAATCCCGAATAAACCTGTGACGGACTGTGAGAGTTTAATTTCAGTCTTGAGGTTCCAAGAATTCCAGCAACTATTAATGTAATAATTAAAATCCCCATCAAATTTGCTGTCATTCTTAATGACAGACTAAGAATTAATCCTATAAGGCCCCCTATTCCAACCATATGAGTGCTGATTTTCCAGAAGTATGAAATAATTATAACCATTAATACCGATATAGAAGCAGCAAACAGATATACAGAATAAAAATAATTCAATGGCAGCTTTTTAATAATCAGGTGCGCAACATAGAATAATGCAAATGTTATGAAATAAGGGATTATTCTTTCTTTATGGCTTTCCATCCTGATACTCCGTACTATCCTGGTATAATAATAAAAAGGTGTTATACTTAATGGTAATACAACAGTTAGAATAAAGACTATCAATAAAGTAATATTTACCCAGCGATTATCAATATATGATATATAAGTTCCGGATTTAAATATTGTAATAATCCCTAATAAAGGCATTAATAGCGGATGAAATAAAATTGAAATAATTTTTGCTGACTTAATTTGCATAAATATTCTTTGATAACTGAATTTTAATATCCAAATATTTAAGTATGTTTCAATTAATACTTTAAAGTTCCTTTCTCATTCTTGCTACCGGAATATTCAGTAGTTCCCTGTATTTTGCGATGGTACGTCTTGCAATATGATATCCTTTATTGTTTAAAATTGCGGCTAATTTATCATCTGTTAAAGGCTTTCTTTTATCTTCATTATCAATACAATCCTTTAAAAACTTCTTAATTTCTCTTGTAGATACTTCTTCGCCTGCTTCTGTCTGCATTCCTTCTGAAAAGAAATACTTGAGGGGAAAAATTCCAAAAGTTGTTTGTATATACTTGCTATTTGCTACTCTTGAGATTGTAGAAATATCAAGTCTGGTTATTTCAGCTATATCTTTTAATATCATTGGCTTTAACTTAGTCTCATCGCCTTCAATAAAATATCCCTTTTGAAAATTTATTATTGCATGCATTGTTAGTATGAGAGTGTTTTGGCGTTGCCTTATTGCATCGATAAACCATTTTGCAGAGTCAAGCTTTTGTCTCACAAAACTAACAGCTTCCTTTTGCTTTTTAGAAAAATTTTCTTTATTAATATGGTATGATTCAAGCATTTCACTATACTCCCTGTTGACTCTCAAATCAGGGACATTTTTCGAATTAAGGCTCAGCTGTAATTCTCCGTCGTCATTTTCAAGGATAAAATCAGGAACAATATGATTTGATGATTTATTACTGGGATCGCTATATGAACTTCCGGGTTTTGGATTCAATTTTAAAATTTCATCCAATGCACTTTTAAGGTCTTCTTCGGTTATATCCAAACGATCAATAATCTTATCATAATGTTTTTTAGTAAATTCTTTGAAGTAATCCTTTAATATTTTCTCAGCCAGAGCTATTTCAGGCAGGCTATTATCCTTCTTTTCTATCTGAAGCATCAGGCATTCCTGCAAACTGCGGGCACCAACCCCAACAGGGTCAAAATCCTGAATAACATTAAGAATCTCCAATAATGCATCTTCTGTTGCCGTTATATTCTGGCTAAAAGCAATATCATCAACAATAGCGTCAAGTTTTCTTCTTAAATATCCATCCTCATCAATGTTACCCAGGATATATGTAGCTAATATCTTTTGTTCTTCAGTTAATGATCTTAATCCCAGCTGACTTTCGAGATAATCATTAAAAGTTGCCCCTGTAGAAAATGGGATATCCTCCTTTCTGTCATCTTTGGAATAATTTTTAGTAGCTAATTTGTAAGATGGAATATCGTCTTCATCAAGATAATCTTCAATAGAAAATTCATCCTGTTCATTATCATTTACATTATCCTGGGTATCTTGATCATCTTTAAGATCAGACTCACCCTCAAATCCTTCCTCCAAAACCGGATTTTCCTCCAATTCTTTCTTAATTCTCTGCTCCAGCTGCATTGTTGGAATTTCCAGCAATTTAATCATCTGTATCTGCTGAGGAGATAACTTTTGTTGTAATTTTTGTTGTAGTTTTTGCTTTAACATTAAAATTCGGCATTTTTGGGTGTTCTTGGAAATGGTATTACATCCCGGATATTACTCATGCCTGTAATAAATAGCATCGTCCTTTCAAATCCTAAACCAAATCCGCTATGTTTTACTGTTCCAAATTTCCTTGTATCAAGATACCACCATAGATCTTTTTCAGGCAAATTTAATTCTTTTATCCTTTTATTAAGCTTTTCATAATCTTCCTCACGCTGTGAGCCACCAATTATTTCACCAATTTTTGGAAACAGCACATCCATGCCCCTTACAGTTTTATCATCATCATTTTGTTTCATATAAAAGGCTTTAATTTCTTTTGGATAGTCAGTAACTATTACCGGCTTTTTATAGTATTTTTCCACCAGGTAGCGTTCATGTTCAGTTTGAAGGTCTACTCCCCAGTTTACCGGAAATTCAAAGTCTTCTCCTGAACTTTCTAAAATTTCAATTGCCCTGGTATAAGATATGCGCTCGAAACTGCCCTTAACAACAGATTTCAGGCGTTCAATCAATCCCTTGTCATACATATTGTTTAAAAATTCCAAATCATCCCTGCACTCTACCAATATATACTTAATCAGATTTTTAAGGAAATCTTCCGCCAGATCCATATTATCGTTAATATCGTTAAACGCAGCTTCCGGTTCAATCATCCAGAATTCTGCAAGATGTCGCGGAGTATTTGAATTTTCCGCACGAAATGTTGGCCCGAATGTATATATCTGAGATAATGCCATTGCACTAAGTTCACCTTCTAATTGTCCTGATACCGTTAAACTGGTTTCTTTGCCAAAAAAGTCTTCATTATAATTAATTGAACCATTATTATCTAACGGGGGATTTTTAGGATCCAAAGTTGTAACCCTGAACATTTCACCTGCTCCTTCACAATCAGACCCTGTGATAATTGGTGTATGCAAATAATAAAATCCTCTGTCATTAAAGTATTTGTGAATAGCAAATGATAAAGCATGTCGCATTCTAAATACTGCTCCAAAAGTATTAGTACGCGGCCTTAAATGTGCAATTTCACGTAGATACTCAAGCGTATGCCCTTTTTTCTGTAAGGGGTACTCTTCAGAATCAGCAGTACCATATATCTCAATATCATTCGCCTGTATTTCCATATGCTGGTCTTTGCCTAATGATTTAACTAATTTCCCTGTTACTCCAACGCATGCTCCGGTGGTAATTCTTTTTACTTCATCATCAAATTTTGAAATATCTACTACAACCTGAATATTATGAATGATTGAGCCATCATTGACTGCGACAAAGGCAATATTTTTGCTGCCCCTTTTTGTCCTTACCCAGCCCTTTATGTGAATTATCTTATCATAATCATTTGAATTTAGCAAGTCTTTAATTTTTGTCCTTTTGTTCTTTGACATTTTCCTTTTTTTTTAAAATTCATTAAAACAAAACCATTACGTTCCCGTTTGCTTCTCTGCAAAAATAATAAAAAAGGGGACAGCCCCCCAAAAAAAAGGGACAGCCCCCCAAAAAAAAGGGACAGACCCCCAATATAATTTGGGGGGCTGTCCCCTTACTTATGCATTTTTATTTATTACCTATTCACATTTTAAAACATGAATAATCTGGTATTCTGCTGCATCCTTATAAGCTCCATAAGACGCTTTTTTGTATGCATCACAAGCCTTATCACTCTCCCCTTTCTCCTTAAGGGCATTAGCCATTTCGTAATAAATTCTGGCTTTCTTTTCCGAATCATCACTTTCATATTCCAATGCCTTATCAGCGGCTTCAATAGCAGCATCATAACTACTTTGCATATTATTAACCGAAGCCAGTAAATAATATGCCAATGAATTTTTATCATCAAACTCAAGTGCAAGCTTTAAATATTTTTCCGCATCTGAATATTTTTCTTCAGATTTCGCCTTGTTACCCTTATTAAGAAAATATTTGCCTCCGGATTGCTTAGCCTTATCCAAAACTTTCTGCTCATTATTTTTTTCTGCCAGAACAATAGCTTTTTTGGTTGACTCTACAAAAGAATCATCATCAGTCATATTCTTATAAATCAGGCTTTTCATATAATAAGCTTTAGAGTATTCAGGATTTAATTCAATCGCTTTATCATAATCTTCTAAAGCCCCTTGAAAATCTTTATTCTTATATTTTCCCCCGGCTTTTTGGTAATAAAGTTGAGGAATTATTTGTTCTGCTTTTACAGATGTTGATTGATCATCATATTTATTTGCTATTTCAATCGTATTTTTAAATTCAGAAATTGCATTATCAATATCTTTTGCCTGAACAAAATCCATCGCTACCTGGTAATGTAATGTTGGAAGCTTTGATTCAATTTGAATTATCATATCTTCACCTTCCATTGCATCTTCTTCATCCATTTCAGAATATATCTCTAAACATTTGTTAAATTGGGTAATTGCTACTTCATAATTGTTCGATTGTATTGCACTTACTCCGTTATTAAAAGCTTCTTTTGCCTCGTTAAGTGATTGCCCGGTGGTAAAGTTCAAAAAACCCAATAATGAACAAAAGAAAAACAACAATTTAATATTTACATAGGCTACCTTCATGATTATCAAAATTTTAGTTAGAAAATTTAAATAGAACTGCAAATATAATTAAGATCATTTAATTTTAAAACTTATTAATATATTCCCTATCAAATAGAATGCAATTATAATAATTTCTTTTGACAGTCTCAAAAGCCTTTTTTTTGTCATCCTGAGTGAAATGAAGGATCTCTAACATTGTAGTTTTGAGATTCTTCACTGCCATTCAGAATGACAATTACAGAGTTATTAAGGCTTTTAAGACAACCTTATAAACAATATTTTTAGTTAAATGTTTTATCAAAATAATAAAATTGTGAAATATTTTGTTAATACATTAATGAGATAGCATTGATATTAATTATTATAATTTTTGATACCCAGATTTTGTTAAATTTGTGTCAACCATTTTAAGCATAATAAGGCAATGTCAATAGAAGTTGAAAATATTACTAAGAAATATGGCTCTCAGTTAGCATTGAAAAATATTTCATTTAAAATAAAATCCGGAGAAATTTTAGGTTTTATTGGGCCTAATGGGGCAGGGAAATCAACGATGATGAAAATTATTTGTGGAATAATATCACCTGATCATGGTAGTGTTAAAGTCAATGGATTTGATGTTATTGAAAATTCTATTAAAGTTAAAAGAAAAATAGGTTATCTGCCGGAGACGAATCCTTTATATAATGATTTGTTTATACGGGAATATTTGAAACATATAGCAGGTTTGTATAAGCTTGGCAGAAATTCTGCCTCACGAATAGATGAAACAATAAAATTAATCGGACTTGATGATGAAATAAATAAGAAGATAGGGCAACTTTCAAAGGGTTTCAGACAACGTGTTGGTTTAGCACAAGTTATCTTGCATAATCCGGATGTTTTAATCCTGGATGAACCAACATCAGGGCTGGATCCCAATCAAATAATTGATATCAGAAGTTTAATTTCTGAAATGGGAAAAGAGAAAACGGTTATGCTTTCAACGCATATAATACAGGAGGTAGAAGCAATTTGTGACAGAGTTTTAATAATCAATAAAGGAGAAATTGTAGCAGATGATAAAGCAAAAAATCTCCAGTCTTATGGAAAAAATACTTCCTGTACAATACTTGTTGAGTTTAACGAATTATTTGATAAAAATAAGTTATCAAAAATTCCTGGAGTAGAAAAAATTAAAACAACCAACAATCGAAACTGGCTTATTCAAACAAAAAATAATAAAGATTTAAGGCCTGAAATATTTAGATTTGCAGTAGATAATAATTTAACTGTATTATCTCTTCAGAAAAAAGATAAAACTCTTGAAGACGTATTTAGGGAATTAACAAAGTAATTATAAAATAATATCCCTTTAAAGGTTAGTCGATATTTGTTTAATTTGAAATTATAAATATATTTACGGGATATTAAACAGGTTAGAAGATATTCATTATTAATTTAAAATATTTGTTATGGCATATTTATTTACTTCTGAATCAGTATCTGAAGGGCATCCCGATAAAATAGCAGATCAAATATCTGATGCATTATTAGATGAATTTCTCAGGCGTGATCCTGATTCTAAAGTTGCTTGTGAAACATTGGTAACAACAGGTTTAGTTATGTTGAGCGGAGAGGTAAGAACAAACGCCTATATTGACGTACAGAAATTAACACGTGAAACAATAAAAAAAATCGGATATGTAGAATCTGATTATATGTTTGAAGCTGATTCATGTGGAGTCATTTCAACTATTCATGAACAATCACAGGATATAGCCCGGGGTGTCGAAAGGGCATCTGAAGAAGAACAAGGTGCCGGGGACCAGGGCATGATGTTTGGCTATGCCTCCCAGGAAACAGACAATTATATGCCTCTTTCACTGGAATTATCGCATCTGTTTTTGAAAGAACTTGCTGAAATACGCAGGGAAAATAAAGTGATGACATATTTACGCCCTGATTCAAAATCACAGGTAACGATTGAGTATGGCGAAAATAATCAACCAAAACGTATTCACACTATAGTAATTTCAACACAACACGATGATTTTGATAAAGATGAGGCAATGCTTAACAAGATAAAAAGTGATGTTAAAAATGTTCTTATCAGCAGAGTTATATCGAAATTACCTGCTCGCGTAAAAAATCTTTTCGATAATGATTATATACTGCATGTTAATCCAACGGGTAAGTTTGTAATTGGCGGCCCCCATGGTGATACCGGATTAACAGGGAGGAAAGTTATAGTAGATACCTATGGTGGTAAGGGAGCACATGGAGGCGGAGCATTTTCCGGAAAAGACTGTTCGAAAGTCGACAGATCGGCCGCTTATGCAACACGTCATATTGCAAAAAATCTTGTGGCAGCAGGCGTAGCTGATGAAGTGCTGGTGCAAATTGCCTATGCAATTGGTATTGCAGAACCTGTTGGTTTATATATTAATACATTTAATACAGCTAATGTAAAGCTGTCTGATGGTGAAATTTCTGACAAACTTATACAAATATTTGATCTGAAACCGAGTTCCATAATAAAAAGTTTTGGATTAAAAAATCCTATTTTTCTGCCTACTGCAGCATATGGACATATGGGTAGAATACCCTATACAGATAACGTAACAATATATGTAAATGATAAACCTGAAACAAAGAAAGTAGAATTTTTTGCCTGGGAAAAAACTGATTATGTCGATAAAATAAAGCAGGTATTTAACATCTAGTTTAATTTCTAAAAATAAAGCTTTTTATTAAACTCTAAAATATCTATCTTGCTCATCATTAAAGAATAAATAATAATTTTAATTA
>CBFCXR010000094.1:0-9255 GCA_965602045.1 uncultured Bacteroidales bacterium
AATTACCCCTCTGAAAGCAAAAGTTAGAGAGGAGGGGAAATACTTTTTTATTTAAAACAAGCAATTATTTTAATTTACACTCAAAGCCTTGCAAATAAAAATATTTTTGTACTTTTGCGAAATATTACTTAGCAGGACATTTATTTATTTCCAGCATAATTTCCCTTTCTATAATATGAATTTAGCTAAGTATTAATTGAGGCTTAGCTAAAAAATATCCTTTAAATTTTTAAATTCCTTAAGCAATAGTCTCCCGGTAGCGAAAGAATGCTTTCTTGGCATCCTTTTGTTATGTATTAATTATAATTAATGAATTTTAAACTTATAAATTAAATATGAAATACTCACATAACATGTCGAAAAGAAAACAAAATGGCCGTTCGTTTACATCCGGTAGTGGACGCGGGAAATCATTTAATCATTCCAATGGAAACAAAAGAAGCAGGAAGAACTCATTTCTGGATCCGGATCTACTTGTAAAAGAAGCCCGGGATTTTAAGGAAAATGGATATGTTGCAAGTCGATCATTCGATCAGATGCCAATTAACAATCATTTAAGAGCAACATTAAATAAGAAAGGATATCTTTTCCCAACAGAGATACAGGATAAAACGATGGAAAAACTTATAGAAGGAAATAACCTCCTTGGTATTGCACAGTCAGGAACAGGTAAAACGGGTGCGTTTCTTATTCCAATAATTCACAATATGATTAAAGATTCAAATTCCATGAAAACGCTTGTTGTGGTTCCAACACGTGAACTGGCTGTTCAGGTGGAACAGGAGTTTAGAAGCATGACAAAAGGCCTGGGATTGTTAAGTGCCTGCTTTATTGGCGGTATTAATATAAACAGCGATTTTAAAAAATTGCGAAAGAATATTAATCTGGTAGTAGGAACCCCCGGACGTTTGTTGGATTTAGAAAGCAGAAAAGTCCTTAATCTGAGGAGTTTTTCCATATTGATACTCGATGAATTTGACCGGATGCTTGACATGGGATTTGTTGATGATGTTATGCATATTACAAATTCGATGCAAAGACTAAAACAAACACTATTATTCTCAGCAACAGAAGACAAGGCTCAAAAATCTTTAATTAGTGAACTGCTGAATAATCCCGAAGAGGTAAAAGTGGAACACAGGGAAACTTCGGCATGTCATATTGAACAAAAGATTATGCGGGTAAGTAACAATGAAGAAAAGTTCCGGACTCTTCTTGGTATGATTAGGCAGGAGGATTTCGAAAAAGTTTTGGTATTTGCTGAAACCAAGAGATTGGTAAATTTTATATGTATGAAACTTAAGAAATCAGGTATTCGCGTCGATCAAATACATGGGGATAAATCCCAAAATCAAAGACAATCCGCATTTAATAGTTTTAAAAAGGGAAATATACAGGTATTGGTAGCTACAGATGTTGCCTCCAGGGGAATAGATGTTAGTGATGTAACACATGTCATTAATTACCAGATCCCAAGAACTATTGAAAATTATATTCATCGTATTGGCCGTACAGGCCGTGCAGGAAAATGCGGAAAAGCTTTTACTTTTGTAAATTAGTATTAACATTATAATCCTGAATTTATGGATAAATCACAACACAGATTCCAAAAAAGAAAAAGGGAACTGGCGAAGAGAATAAAGCAGGAAGAAAAAAGACAGCGCAGAGAAGCCAGAAATTTTAAAAAGTCAGAGAAAAACCGGGATGATGCTGTTGAAGGGAGCGCAGAGTAAGATATAAGAATTATATTCCTTTTGCATTAAAAATGTTTAATAAATAAACCTCTGGCTTTCACTTTTCAGTAATTGGAAACATATTTAACCTCTCTTTTTAATTTAGTGAAAAATTTATAAAACAGATGTCAACTGTTGAAATATATACTGATGGTAGCTGCAATACAATTTCAAAAACCGGGGGATGGGCAGCAATTATTTTTTTAGACGATGAAAAGATCATTCTAAAAGGAATAGAATTCAACACCAGCCACAACAGGATGGAATTAATAGCTGTTATTGAGTCTCTGCAGTCCATAGAGAAACTGATTAACAGTCAAAAGCTTTTAAATGTTTATTCTGACAGTCAATACGTGACAAGAATCCCTGAAAGAATCGAAAAACTAAGATCTAATCACTTTTTAACAGCCAGTGGTAAAACCGTTAGAAATGCAGATTTAATTGAAAAATTAATTCATATTATAGAAGCTAATAAAAATATTAAATTCATTAAAGTAAAAGCCCACCAAAAGAAAAATGAATCAGATAATTATAATCGTGAAGCAGACAAAATATCCAGGAAAATAGTTCGTAATTACATGAATAATAGTTAATTTACCCTCCTTAGTTATTTATTTCTCACCTTATTTCAAATATTTTTTAATAATATCTCAATTAATCATTTAATTAGTCTATCTTTGCAAATTAATTTTTAAAACATAAAATGAAAACAGGAAAAGTAAAATTTTTTAATAATTCCAAAGGTTTTGGATTTATTAAAGACGTTGAATCAAAGGAAGAATATTTCGTACATGTATCTGATCTTATTGATGAGATAAAGGAAGAAGACGATGTTAATTTCGAGCTTCAACAAGGTAGAAAAGGATTAAATGCTGTAAATGTAAAACTTATATAGTTATATAATACTTATTTAATCTAAAGCTTCACAATTCGTGAAGCTTTTTTTTTGTCCGGAATCGAAAAATATAATTGGCTTTTTTACACAAATATTATTAGTTAAATTGCTATTTTTGCAAAAGCAATAATTAAAATCAATAATCATGAATTATCTATTAAGCATTTGTATAGCTGTTGTCACTAGTAGCGTAGTTTTTGCACAAAATAAAACAGATATTAGCCTAAAATGGAAAGATGTTGGTAAACAAGAGGTAAGTATTTCATCTGAAACCGGTGATTTGTTTAATAAATTAAGTCATCATGGGCCGGCCGTTGAAAACGAATGGTTAGGACTTAGGTTTTATTTTAACTTTAAATGCGCAATCGACGTTTACAATAAAACACAACCCCGTCTTGAGTTAGCCGCTGCAGAATGGTATCCGACACCGGAACAGCAAAAAGAAGGGTGGGGGGCAGATCAATATAAAGCAAGTAATACCGTAGGATTAGGTGGAGTTCGCCTATGGGATGGAGAAAAAGTTGTATATCTTGATCCGGTAAGAAATAGAACTGCCAGAGTTGGTAAGGAAGCCAATATTTCCTATATGGAAATGCTTTCAGAAGGTATACCATATATGGGTGACAGCATTGATATGTTGGTGCGTGTTACAGTGTTCTCAGGTATTCGTGCAGCGAAAGTAGAAGCTTTTGCATTATGCGATAAACCTGTAAAATTTTTAACAGGTATTAATTATCATCCATTAACGAAGACAAAAGAAGGTGATAACTATATATCTACCTGGGGTATCCACCCGGAAGATGTGGCTGCATTTCAATTAGCTATTGGAGCAGGAATAATATATAATCCAAATGACTTTGAATCGGTAAAAAAGGAAGAAAAAGAATATCAACTGATATCAAAACCAGCTAAATACCTTGAAACATGGATTAGCTCCGCCAGCGAAAAAGATCCGGACCTGAATTCAATGGATAAATTTATTGACTATTTAGAAAATTTTGAAAAATAGGAACTATGAATATGTTCATGTAATTAGGTACTGCGTAAAGACTAATCTTTAACACAACGCACGGAATAACCATGCTTTTGGCTGAATTAATAATTAGGCGAGGATAGTCAGCGGAGACTATTTTATCACTATCTCATCTGTACTTAAGCAATAAGCCGTAAAATACCCCAATGCACCATTCGAAATATTCGTTACAGGATTTGCAGGAGCCGTTTTTCCATGAATAGTGCCTTGCATCATGCCCGATTCTTCCCCTACGATCTCTTTGGATAAAGTTTTGTAATATATGTAGGTATCATAATTAATTGTCAATAGTTCTATTTTCAGAAAATCACCTGTTTCAAAAAGATTATCGGGCCCCTGGATGACCGGAAGTTTTGCTTTTCCGTCTTCAAATAACTTGTCTTCAAAAACTGTTATACTATTGTTTTCTAATTCATTATTAAGAAACGTCCTTATACGAATATAATTCTTCACTTCCTTTTGGTCATTAAAATGACAAAAAACCATTTGCCCCGATCCGTGAGGAGTGGACAGGTATTCATTACTTATAGAATCAAGATGAATTTTAGTTGGCATTATGG
The DNA here is from genome assembly GCA_965602045.1 of uncultured Bacteroidales bacterium. Lineage (GTDB taxonomy): Bacteria > Bacteroidota > Bacteroidia > Bacteroidales > UBA10428. Next base: position 4,222 of record CBFCXR010000094.1, read on the forward strand.
CCACTGCCTGGTAGTGTTCATCATCAATACATACAAGTAAGTGATAAGTCACACCCTCTATGCCTTCTGTTGCATTTGTCACATAACACCCCGGTTCAGCTTCTGTTAGTGTGTCTGTCACTCCCATATCATCTGTAATTATAACTACAGCACCTGATACTTTCTCAAACGTACTGGGCTCATAAAAATCAGTTGACTTTGAGATTTTCACTGAGTAGGGACCCACATCATCAGTAATCACTCCTTCAATTACCAGTTGGGATTCGGAGCTTTGTAAGTCAAGCTCAATAACTTCTTCGCACGATATCAATAAAATGAATGATATTGATAAAAAAATGCCTTTTGCCATAATCGATATTATTGTTTTCATTGTATTCATTTTTTACCGGATGATGATTAATTAAAACTTGAAATTATAGGTAACAGACGGTACGATTGAAAATAAAGACATCTTTACTGCTTCGGTATATTGTGGATTGTCTGCATTCTGTCTGAAGCTTATGCTATACGCATTTTTCCTTGCATAGGCATTATATATCGAGAAATTCCAGCTTGATTCAAATTTGTCCGTTTTTTTGCGTTGCCAAGTCAGTCCCAAATCAAGACGGTGATAGTCAGGCATTCGTTCCTGGTTTCTTTCGGAATAGAGGTTTATAATGAAATCTTCAACCTTGTATTTGCCGGTGGGATAAGTAACCGCATTCCCTGTATAATAGATCCAGGTACCGGACAATATAAGCTTGTCAGAAAGTTTATAGGACGCTACAATCGAAATATCATGCATCCGGTCATATTTTGCAGGATACCAGCTGTCCTGAATATCATCAAACGACCGCTCGGTCCTGGCAAGTGTATAGCCCAGCCACCCGGTGAGCTTACCTGATGTTTTTTCGATTTTAAGCTCCATACCGTATGCTCTTCCTTTACCAAAAACCAGTTCAGATTCTACCAGTTCGTTCATTGTTATCTCGGCCCCGTTTTTATAGTCAATGAGGTTTTGCATATCCTTATAATAAAATTCCACGGAAGTTTTTAACCGGTTATTTTTGAAATTTCTGAAATACCCCAGGGATATATGATCTATAATTTGCGGTTCTACATTGGTGCTGCTGGATATCCACAAATCAGTAGGTGAGGAGGAGGTGGAATTGGATAACATATGCAGGTATTGATAATTCCTTGCATAGCCTGCTTTGATGGAACTTGTGGGAGTGAGTACACAGGAAGCCGAAATCCTTGGTTCAAGGTTGAAATTATATCGTTTTATTTTTTCCCAGCTGTCGTAATGGGATGAATCAACAATTTCCCCGAACTGATCAAAGGAATATTCTGTTCCCGGCCCAATCGTCTGGAAGCCTGACAGTCGGATACCATAATTAATTTTAATCCGTTTTGAAATTTGATGGTCATTGAGTGCATAAAATCCATGCTCAAGCGCGTTCTTTTCATCTATGATCTTTTCCGTTGAAAATTCATCATTCGTGCTTGTTGCCTCGCCCGGATAGAACTTATGGTATATGAGATTGAATCCGAATTTAAGTGTGTTTTGAGGATTCAGGTAGAATTGAAAATCTTCTTTCCAGTTCACGTCTACTATGCTTGATTGAATATCTATCCTGAAATCACTCATTTCCAGACCTACTTCATAGTCGTAATCACTGTAGATCAATGAACTGTTTAGAAATAATTTATCATTAAACAGATGGTTCCAGCGCAATGTAGTCGTTGCATTTCCCCAATTAAAGCCAAACCGGTCATCAAAAAGAAAATAATCGCGACCAAAATACCCTGACAGGTAAACGCGGTTTTTTTCATTCACAATGTAATTGGTTTTTACATTCAGGTCATAAAAATAGAGTGATGTATTTTTCATTCCCCCGTCACCGGAAAATGCCAGAAACATATCGGCATAGGTTCTCCTGCCGGAAACAATGAACGAGCTTCTATCTTGTATTATGGGTCCTTCAACGGTTAACCGTGAGGATATTAAACCTATTCCTCCTGACACGTCATATTCTTTCATGTTCCCCTCTTTCATCTGAATATCAAAAACTGAAGAGGCCCTGCCGCCATAGTTGGCTTGCATGATCCCTTTATTCAGTTCTGCATTTTTAAGGGCATCTGAATTGAAAACGGAGAAAAAACCCAATAAATGAGATGTATTATATACGGGCGCCTCATCCAGGAGCACTAAATTCTGATCGCTTGATCCGCCCCTGACATGAAATCCCGTCGATCCTTCACCAGCTGTAGCTACACCGGGCAATAGCTGGATGGATTTTAACAGATCCTGTTCTCCAAAAATGACCGGTATCGATTTCATCCCGGTAATGTCAATCTTTTCTATTCCGATTTCGGATGATCTGATGTTATGATCACCCTTTTCTAATTTGACTACTACTTCCTCGAGTTCGGTATTTTTCGGGTGTAATTCCACATCCAGACGTTTACCGGAAGTAATCTCCACCTCTATGTTTTCCGGGGAATAACCGATATAACTGAACCGGATAATAACCTTTTGTACGGGAATGGTCAGGGAATAGAAACCATATGCGTTGGTGACTACACCTTTGTTTAATTCTTTAACCAGAACGGTTGCTCCTATTAATTCTTCCCCACTTTCAGCATCTCTTACGTAGCCACTCACTGTGCCGGAATTCGTATTCTGGGCTCTACTGTTGAAAGTGGTGAATGCAATGATTAAAAACAGATAACTCAATAATTGAACGTGCTTCATGATGAAATGATTTTGATTTTCATCACAAAGAAACGTCAAAGAGGGAGGCATTTACAAATAAGATATATGAATGTGGAATAAATAAGGCTGGAAACAGGATATTTGTCTGCTAACAGAATCGCTATGCGATACTTTGTGGCCTGGTTATCCTCACGTGATTGTTACAGATTGTGAAAAAATAGATGAATAATACCAAAATACGGGGATTTACAAACCTTATAGATTGTATTTGTCTATGGTTTTATAAAAAGTATCTTTATAGTTTTCGCCAACAGGAATGAAGGTTTTACCAATGACTATCCGGTTTCGCTGTATGCTTTCTATTTTGTTTAACGATACAATAAAGGAACGATGAACCCTGATAAACCGGTCCCGGGGTAGTTTTTCCTCCATGACCTTGAGTCTTTGCAGTGTGAGTATGGGTTTTTCTCCGGTATATATTTTAATATAATCGCTAAGCCCTTCTATATATAAAATATCCTCCAAATTTATTTTGAGCTTTTTATATTCCGCACTTACAAAAATAAATTTGTCACCATCACCCTGTCCATCCTGCTCAGCAGACACGGCCTCTTTTTTACTAAACTGCGAATAGGCCTTATTCACCGCTTTAAGAAACCGTTCAAAGGTAAACGGCTTAAGCAGATAATCTACGGCATTCAAATCATAGCTTTCCACAGCATATTCGCTATAGGCAGTTGTAAATATTACCAGAGGTTTTTTCTCAAGGCCGTGCATGAGTTGTATACCTGTTAAATTAGGCATTTGTATATCCAGAAAAAGCAGGTCTACATTTTGTTTATGAATAGCTTCATTGGCCTCAAACGCATTTTTACATGTGCCCAGAAGGCTAAGAAATGGAATTTTCTTTACAAAATCCACGATAAGGTCAATGGCTAAAGGCTCATCATCAACTATTATGCAGTTCATTTTGATTTATATTAATAATAAGTTTTATGAAATAAGTGTCTGCTTCCTTTTTAATATTGAGTATATGCTTACCGGGGTACAGCAAATTCAATCTCCGTTTTACATTTTTTATACCGATACCTGAGTTTTTTTCCTTGCCCGACTCAGTGATCGATGAAATGGAATTTTCCACTCTGAACTCCATGTCAATATCAGTAACCTTGAGTGTAATGGTAATAAATGAACTATTGGAAGTATCAATGCCATGCTTAAAGGCATTTTCAATAAAGGGTATCAGTATCATGGGAGCTATGGCTATACCTTCTGTATCGCCTTCAATGTTAAGTTGTATGTCCACATTATTATACAAACGCAGTTTCTGTAGCTGAATATAATTACCTATATACTCAATCTCCTGGTCGAGGCTCACCATTTCCTTATCGGTATCATACAACATATAGCGTATGAGATTGGATAACCTCACAATGGCATCGGCAGTTTTTTCAGAGCGTTTATTGGCCAGAGAGTATATACTATTCAGCGTATTAAATAAAAAATGCGGATTCACCTGCGACTTCAGCAGTGAGATCTCAGCATTCAGCATATTATTGACAATTTCTCTTTTTTGTTTTTCATTTTTACGCCATTCCTGGATAAATCGTATACTGGTGCTAATGGCCAAAATAAACAGTACGGAGAAAACAGACCTCACCGGAATGGGGACTCTCCGGGTGGGACGAAAATTTTCCACAATATTCATCAGTTCGTTGGTGGATAGTATATCATGTATTTCAGGATACTGGTCCAGTAGTTTATTCACCTGTTCCTCTTCCACCAGTCCAGATAGGGTCATCTCTTTATGGGCCGCGCGAGTATGCCAATACGTACTGATACCGAATGTAAAAACCAACGACCCCAGAATTGCCACAACATAAAGCAGGTATTTCCTTTTTAAAAGTAACCTGGGAATATAGAAAAGGTAATTAAGATAGAAAAACAGGATAATAAGCGAAAAATGTCCGGCTATATCGATGAGCTTTCTTCCTGATACTCCAAATACCAGGGAGGGTATAAGAATAAAAAATCCCCAAATGGAGCAATGCAAAATAATAGTATGGAGTCGGGAATTAACAAATCGTTTCCACATCGTAATTTTTGCATGCTAATTTACATCATTATTGCTGTATGTGGTGCTAAATATCTATTAAAAGACACATTTTATCGATAAACAGAAGGGTTATCATAATGAACGGGCATGCATGCGGTGGTTTTAGAATGCATTCAAAATTAACTATTGATAAGTTAAAACTTTTAGCACGATCAATGACTATGAAATCCGGTAATAACAAGGGTATAAAAAAAATACTCTATCAATCAACATTAGAAAT
>CBFCXR010000095.1:0-9216 GCA_965602045.1 uncultured Bacteroidales bacterium
CGACCTTCCCGATTAAAATCGGGACGCTCTAACCACCTGAGCTATCTCGCCATTTATTTACTATGTTCTTCTCTTTATCCCCGACCTTCCCGATTAAAATCGGGACGCTCTAACCACCTGAGCTATCTCGCCATTTTTTTACTATGTACTTCTCTTTTTCCCCCGACCTTCCCGATTAAAATCGGGACGCTCTAACCACCTGAGCTACCTCGCCGTATTGAATAATAATCTTACTAATAGTTTTCTGAATCACAAACTCAATTTATGAGTTACAGGGATCAGCATCTCTGTAATCCCTTTCTTTTTCAGGCACGCTAATATATAATTTTATTTTATAAAATAAATATAAATTATTCTCTTAAATCAAATATTAGGAATCATCCTGAATATTCTTCAATCGAACATACCTTATTTGCGTGTTTAAAAGCTGTAAACAGCTGAATATGCATATTAAATAACTGATACATACGAAAATGTTTAATAAATTTTTTTAGTTAAGTTTTTTTTATATATTGCAGCCAATGAAGTTATGATTATCAAGCAATAGATGAAGGATAAAATTACATTGGAATATACTATTAATTCTTCCCCGAAAGTACTATTTACCAGATTAAGTACTCCGGGAGGCTTATCTGAATGGTTTGCTGATGATGTAAACTTAAAGGGAAATGTGTTTTCATTTATTTGGAATGCTGTTGAGCAAAAAGCGGAAGTAGTGCATAAGAAAGAAAACAAGTATATTCGTTTTAGATGGATGGATGAGGATGATAAGGATTCTTATTTTGAATTTCGTATTAATATAGATGAATTAACCGGGGATGTTGCCCTGGTGGTAACTGACTTTGTAGAAGAAGATGAGAAAGAGGATTCAATTGAGCTATGGAATACTCAAATTAGTGAACTTAAACATACTCTTGGCCTGTAAACTTACCAGAAATTTTCTTAAAATAATTTAACTTTGTTTTCGTTTCAAGATAATACAAGGCCATAAATAACATTTAAACAGTGAAACGATTACACAAGCTAGTAATTAAAACATTTGTCGGACCTTTTTTCCTTATTTTTTTTATAGTCCTTTTTCTGCTTTTGATGCAGTTCCTCTGGAGATATATTGACGATCTTGTTGGAAAAGGACTGGAGTTTAAGATTATTGCCGAGCTCCTGATGTATACTTCTGCCAGTCTTGTACCACTGGCTTTACCTCTTTCAATATTAATGTCATCACTGATGACATTTGGCAGTATGGGAGAATATTGTGAACTGACAGCAATTAAAGCTTCGGGGATTTCACTGCAAAGAATCATGTTTCCTACAATCGTTTTAGTATTATTTGTTAGTGCCGGAGCATTCTTTTTCTCAAATAATGTTCTTCCTTTTACGAATCTTAAGATGAGATCATTGCTTTATGATGTAAGGCAACAAAGGCCCGAATTACAAATTAGACCCGGAGAGTTTTACAGCGGAATAGAAAATTACAGTATAAGAGTTGACAACAAGGATCCTGAAACAAATATTCTTTATGGTATTAAGATTTATGATCATACTGTAAGAAAAGGCAACAAAAATGTAATTATTGCTGATTCAGGATACATGAAAATGACTGTAGATGAGAGGAACTTAATAATTACCCTGTGGAATGGAATTATGTACAGCGAGTTGGATGAAGACAGAAGAAAAAGAATAAAAACATACCCTCATCGTATAGATAAATTTAGGAAACAAATACTAGTCCTTGAATTAACTGGCTTTGGTTTACAAAGAACCGATGAAAATCTTTTTAAAAATAACTATCAGATGATGAATCTGGAGCAGCTTAGTAATGTCAAGGATTCGCTCAGAAGGGAGCTGCAGCTTCGCAATAAACAATTTTACAATAGCCTTGTAAAAAATAATTATTTTAAATTAAGAAATAATGTTATTAAGGGAAAGGCTCAAAGATTAATTGAAAAAAGTGTAGGAAGTATTCAAAAACAGGAAGCAATTTATCCTGTAAAGCTTCAATTTGACAGTCTCCTAAACGACTTCTCAATAGATAAAAAAAGTAGAATTATCAATCATGCAATATCTTTTGCCCGTACTTCAAAAAGCTATATAGAAAATACTTCACTGAATCTGAATTATAAAAGCCGCCATTTGCGAAAACATGAAATTGAATGGCATAGAAAATTCACCCTTTCATTTGCATGTCTGGTATTCTTGTTTATCGGAGCTCCTCTTGGTGCTATTATTAGAAAAGGGGGAATAGGAATGCCAACTGTAATTTCAACATTAATGTTTATACTTTATTATATCTTTTCATTAATGGGTGAAAAATTAATTCGGGGAAATATATTATCTCCATTACAGGGAATGTGGATATCATCTTTTGTATTACTAATTGCCGGAGGCTTCATAACTTACAAAGCTACTACTGATTCTACGATCCTGAATATTGATACCTATCTTAGCTTCTTCAGAAGATCAATAGGTATCGATAAAGTAAAAATGCTTGACCTTAAAAGTCACCTCACAGGAAAATTTGACTTTATTATTGTAAAAAAGAAGGACTTAAAATCTTCCTTATTTTCCTTAAAAGATAATGCTAATATTTGTATTGAAAATATTGAAAATAATATGAAGATTTCGAAACTATTAATTTCATTCATTTCATCACTTACTTCAGTTAAAATAGCTGAATTTCATAATTTATATAATAATGTTATTGACACAATAATATCAAGTAACTGGTTTAAAGTATCTTATATTCAAACAAAAGTAAATTTATTCCCGGTGATTAATTATAAAAATTCAAAATCAACCTTTTCAAAAATTTATAGAATTATAGCACTTATTTTTATACCGGTTGGATTATATATGATTATTAAATATTACTATTCTCTTATTAAATTAAAAAAAGACTTAATTACTGTTTCAGAAGTTTCACAATCAATGATTGATATTATTGACAGTCCATCTTTATTAAAAGAATTTGAAATCGAGAAATGAAAATCCTTCAATTATGTAATAAATTTCCTTATCCGCCAAAAGATGGTGGTGCTATTGCAATTTTTAATCTTACTAAAGGATTTCAATATAACGGCCATCATGTTAAAATTCTGGCAATAAATACTAAAAAACATTACATAAATCCGGATATAGTATATGATGCGTTAAAAGATATCGCAGAATTTGACTTTATATATCTTAATACCGATGTAAATCCTGTTAAAGTTTTTATTAACTTATTTTTCTCCGGATTACCTTATAATGTTGAACGATTTATATCAAAAAAATTTAATAAAAAGATAGTTGAATTATTAAATGAAGAAGACTTTGATATTGTTCAACTTGAAGGATTGTATCTAATTCCGTATGTTAAAACAATCCGGCAAAATTCGGATGCTAAAATTTCACTCAGGAGTCATAACATTGAACATGAGATCTGGAACAGGATTGCACATAATAAAAGGAACATTCTTACAAAAAAATATCTTCAAATACTTGCAAATAGAATTAAAAAATTTGAGATTAATTCATTGAATGTTTATGATTTATTAGTGCCCATAACACAAAGAGATGCCAATATATTAAATAAACTGGGAAATAATAAACCTTATCAGGTGTGCCCTTCCGGGATGGATATTGAAAAAATATCAGAGGGTATTAAAAATGTTAATTATCATTCACTATTCTTTATAGGATCACTTGACTGGATCCCTAATCAGGAAGGTTTGTTATGGTTTACTGAAAATGTATGGCCAAAAATTAGTATTAAAAATCCTAAAATTGAATTTTTCATTGCAGGGAGGAATGCGCCAAAAAAACTAATTCAAAAATTATTGAATTTTAAAAATATTGTTTTTTTAGGGGAAGTAGATGATGCTTTTGAATATATGATGAGTAAATCAATTATGGTTGTCCCTTTGTTTTCCGGAAGTGGAATGCGCGTGAAGATTATTGAAGGCATGGCTTTAGGAAAAGTAATTGTAACAACATCTTTAGGCGCTGAAGGAATTGATGTCAAACATAAAAAGGACATTCTAATTGCTGACTCGGCAGATGATTTTGAAAAAGAAATAGAAATTCTTTTGGAGAATAAAAGTTTTTTTACCAAAATTGGAGAAAATGCAAAAACATTTATAGTTAAGAATATGGACAATAAAAAGATATCTGCTGAATTAACCGAATTCTATAAGACTTATTTAATATGATAATCAGACTATTATTCTGGATATTCCTGTTATTAATATTTTATTCTTATTTCGGTTATACAATAATTTTGTTATTTCTGGTATTGCTTAAAAGAATATTTACGAAAAAAAAATCACTATTTGTACATTCCTATGAACCAGAGGTTACATTATTAGTGCCTGCATATAATGAAAAAAAATGCATAGAAGATAAAATTAAAAACTCACTCGAGCTGGAATATCCCAAGGATAGATTAAAACTTGTTTGGGTAACAGATGGTTCAAATGACGGAACGCCCGAAGAACTGAAAAAATATAATGATATTACAGTACTGCACGAAGATGTTAGAAAAGGCAAGATAAATGCTATGAACAGGGCTATTAAATTTATAAAAACGCCTATAGTAGTTTTCTCTGATGCTAACACAAAATTAAATAAAAACTCTATTGTAGAAATTGTAAATATTTTTAAGGATAAATCCATAGGATGTGTTGCAGGGGAAAAACGTATTACTCAGTCAAAAAGAGAGAAAGCAGTAGGTGCAGGAGAAGGGTTGTATTGGCAATATGAATCAATAATAAAGTTGCTTGAATCAGAACTTAATTCAGTAATGGGCGCAGTTGGCGAGTTATTTGCAGTTCGTACAGAATTGTATGATGATGTTTTAGAAGATACTATACTTGATGATTTTATCATTTCTCTGAGAATAGTAAAAAAAGGTTATAAAATAAAATATGCCCCTAATGCTTACGCCTGTGAATCAGCATCATTAACTATAAAAGAAGAACTTAAAAGAAAAATTAGAATAGCATACGGAGGGCTTCAAACATTATTCAGAATGAAAGAAATGTTAAATATTTTTAGATATGGCCTGTTTTCTTTCCAGTACATTTCTCATAAAGTACTGCGTTGGACTATTATTCCCATTTCATTTATTCTAATATTTTTTATAAACCTGTTAGTAATATACATTGGAAATTTCACTATTGATTTCTATATGTTCACGTTTTTAATACAAATACTCTTTTACATTATGATATTACTGGGCACATTATTAAAAAATATGAAAATCAGGTTAAAAATACTTTTTGTTCCTTATTATATTTTTATCATGAATTATTCAATAATTCACGGTATGTTCAGATACATTTCAGGTAGCCAATCGGTGACATGGGAAAAAGCAAAACGGAGCTGATAAATGATGGGGCTGTCGTAAAAGCCCCGGGGTTTGTTCGCGACCGGTCAACATCAGAATAGAAACAACTTCCTTATGCAGCATTATGGAAATTTAATTACTTATAGTATTTTTGCCGTTACTATTATTAAATAGTATAAATAATATTAAATCTTTTTGTCAGGCATATTAAAATGAAAGATATAAATCAAAAAATCGATACAATTGCATTTAATACTGTTGACGAAGCTGTTAAAGATATTCGTGAGGGTAAAATAGTTATTGTTGTTGATGATGAAGACAGAGAAAATGAAGGAGATTTTGTGTGCGCTGCTGAGCTTGTAACACCTGAGATTGTGAATTTTATGGCCACACATGGGAGGGGTTTGATTTGTGCTGCTATTACCGAAGACAGATGTGAAGAATTGGAGTTAGATTTAATGGTTGGTACAAATACTTCTTTGCATGGCACAGCTTTTACAATTTCAGTAGATTTACTTGGCCATGGCTGCACAACAGGAATATCGGCAAGCGACAGGGCAAAGACTATTAATGCTTTGGTTAATTTAAAAACCCGGGCTGATAAACTTGGCCGGCCGGGCCATATATTTCCATTAAAGGCAAAAAATAAAGGTGTCCTCCGCAGAGCGGGTCATACCGAAGCTGCTGTTGATTTAACACGATTAGCGGGCTTAATTCCCGGAGGAGTACTGGTGGAGATTATGAATGAAGACGGTTCAATGGCTCATCTGCCGGAATTAGTAAAAATTTGTGAAAGGTTTGACCTGAAAATAATCAGTATAAAAAGTCTAATTGCACATCGTATTGAAAAAGAAAGTATAGTCATAAAAGGAGTTAGAGTCAAATTACCTACTTCATACGGATCTTTTAATCTCATACCTTTTATTCAGAAATCCAATAATCTGGAACATATCGCTTTAATAAAAGGGACATGGACAAAAGATGAACCTGTGCTTGTACGTGTTCATTCTTCATGTATAACGGGTGATATTTTCGGTTCATATCGTTGTGACTGTGGTTCACAACTGCATGAAGCGATGAGACTAGTGGAAAAAGAAGGAAAGGGTGCTATTATTTATATGAATCAGGAGGGCAGAGGCATTGGATTGTTCAATAAAATAAAAGCGTATAAATTACAGGAAGAGGGTCGTGATACGGTTCAGGCAAATCTCGATCTGGGTTTTCTGGAAGATGAACGCGACTATGGCGTGGGTGCAAGTATATTAAGAGAACTGGGACTTGGTAAAATAAAGCTTATTACAAACAATCCTGTAAAAAGGGCAGGCCTTGAGGGTTACGGCCTCAAAATTTCAGAAAATGTTCCATTAGAAATCCCTCCTAATGCACATAACGAATTTTATTTGAAAACAAAGAAAAATAAAATGGGCCATTTCCTTGAATTATTAGATGATGAAGATTTTAAATCTGATAATGATAAATAAATAATACGCATTAACCATCCATACATATGCCTGAAAATAATTTACGCATAGTATTTATGGGTACGCCTCAATTTGCTGTAGAATCTCTTGAGGCATTGGTAAATGATGGCCAGAATATAGTAGGAGTAGTTACATCTCCTGATAAACCTGCCGGACGGGGGCAAAATTTGCTTTCATCACCTGTAAAATTATGTGCTCAGGAGAATAGTTTAAAATTACTTCAACCTCTGAGCCTGAAAAGTGACGATTTTATTGCAGAGTTAGGTGAATTAAAAGCAGATCTTCAGGTAGTAGTAGCTTTTAGAATTTTACCTGAAATTGTCTGGGCTATGCCCTCATGCGGAACTTTTAATCTGCATGCTTCTCTCCTCCCCGACTACCGGGGAGCAGCACCAATAAACTGGGTGATTATTAATGGAGAAACTACCACTGGTGCTACAACATTTTTTATTGATCATAATATCGATACCGGCAAAATAATATTCCGGGAAGAAACAGATATTTTTCCTGATGAAAGTGCAGGAGATCTGCATAACAGGTTAATGAAAGTCGGGGCCAGGCTCGTTGTAAAAACTGTGAGAGCAATTAGCCATGGAGTATATCCGCAAATTGGCCAATCAGAATTATTCAAAATCAAAGGACTAAATCCGGCACCGAAAATCCATAAAGAGGATTGTAAAATAAACTGGGCCGATGATATAACAAATTTATACAATTTTATCAGGGGACTCAGCCCTTATCCCACAGCATGGACAGAATTAATTTCCGACGCAAATATCACAATATATGTAAAAATCTTCGAATCTGAAATTACCCGGGTACAACATAATAATCCTATTGGTAAAATTGAAAGCGATAATAAAACATATCTTAGAGTTGCCGTTAATAGTGGATACCTGTATATTACCTGCCTGCAAATAGCCGGGAAAAAAAGGCTGCAAATAACAGATTTCTTAAAAGGTTTTCAGAGTCCGGAAAAATATAAGCTTGTTATAAAATAGATGCTTCAGAAAAAGCTATTATTCTTTTGTCCCGGGTCCAGCGTTAGTTATTCCTAATCTTCAAACTCAAATTCAAATTCTGTTTCACCATTTTTTTCCACCTGTACATCTTCTTTTATAGTAAGGTCAAATGGCTTTTTATCATCTTTTAGAGCTTTTCTTAACTGCAGTACCTGTCCTGTTTCGGGCTGTGTCCCTACTTCCAATAAATTCTTTTCGTACAGGACATTTAGTTTAATTCCATATAACTGTGAAATATAATGCATTGTCTCTCCTTCTTTCACTGAATGAGTTTTTTTACCTGCTTCTGCTTTATTTCTTTTAGGTTGAATATAAAATATCTGACCCGAATCAATTTTTGAAACTTCACTAAGGTCATTATATTTCTTCAATTCCCAGGGCAATAAATCAAATTCATCTGAAATACTACTATATGAATCACCCGGTTTTGCAATAATATATTTTATTCTGTTCATTTCAAGTGTCCTTATAACTTGTATTTTATTTTGAGAATTATTCAAAGATGCTAATAGTGAATCCTTTGTTTTCAAAATATCTATACCCTGATCATAAGCGTAAAGCTGCTCCTCTTCAATAATTTTAATAAGTGCCTTATCGTAATTTTTACTTGTTGCATAGCCAGCTTCTTTCAATCCTTCTGCCCATTTTTTATAATCTGTAGGTTCAAGAGCAAATAAAAAAGAATATCTTTTTTTGGAAGTTAAAAAATCTGAATGATCCTCATATGATTTATTAGCTGATTTATATTTCCTGAAACATTCATTTTTAAGATCATCATCATGACGAATCTTCTTTCCTTTCCAGTCGTGACACTTTATACCGAAATGATTATTAGCTTTTCTTGCAAGACGGCTATTCCCGTTGCCTGATTCAAGGACACCCTGTGCAAGGGTTATACTCGCAGGTATTCCTGTTCTCTTCATCTCTTTAACAGCCAAATCCTTATACATGAAGATATACTCCTGGCGGGTATTTTTTTTGTTAGTTTGGCTATATGCAGTTGTGAATCCTAAAAATATAAAAGGTAAAAAAGATAATAATTCCAGCTTTGTCATATATTTTTCTTGCAAAAATATGTCTTCTGTATTACATAAATTTGTTTATAATTTAATTCTTTATTAACATTTAATACAAATTCCATTAACTGAACTGGCAACAACCGAACCAGAAATCCTGTCCAGAATAATCCTGCCGTTTCAGTATTAATCTCCAGTTCACCTTTTACATTGTCCACTGAAATATTGCCAGATTACAGTGAGAAACGCTATAAGATATACTATCAATAAAGCATAAGCAAAGATCCATCAATTAAGTTTTATCCTGAAAGCATGGCTTTGCCGGGTGAGTGAAACTTAAATTGTTTCCGGTTCAAAATATTCTTTCGGGT
>CBFCXR010000096.1:0-9100 GCA_965602045.1 uncultured Bacteroidales bacterium
CGATTTTTTTATCTAACTCTATTATTTTATTCTCCAGTTCTTTGTAGGTAGGTTTAATTTTTTCCATAACGCAAAAAAATTAATTATGGGCGAATTCTAATATTCTGTTGCAGAATAAATTCGGAGGTTTAATTATCAACCTTCCCTTCAGGTATAGTAAAGTTACAAACTTTTTTAAGAAACATGTATAAACCTGTAAAAGTTTTATTATAAATCAGTAATGATCCTGCAAGGCATGATTAACTCTGATATCAAATGAATTTGACGGTTCCTCAAAATATATTATTACATACCCGGCAATTATTGAAGAGTTATGTGAATCCCCTTGAATTGAGGATTAATTAGTAAATTATTTTATTTACATGCTAAAAAAGGTTATTTTTTAAAGAAAATTGCAATAAATTAAAATCTGTTCGTCAATAATATTATGGGGGAAGAAAAAAATATAAGAAATGCAATTAAAAGCTTTTTTATAAAAGAATACAATAAGTTAATTAGTTATGTGCATAGTTATTTTTCTGAGTTTTATTACGGGATTGATGCTGAAGATATTATCCAGGATGTGGCGCTTAATATTTATTCTAAAGCTGATTTAAACGCACCTATAGAAAATTTAACTGCCTATATATACAGAGCAGTCAGAAATAAGATTATAGACATACAGAGAAAACGCCGGAATACTACTTCGATTGAAAATTTCAGTAATAAGAAAAATGAAAATATTCTAGTGGAAACAATATCAAATGTTAATGAAGAAGAAGAATTTTATGAAAATGAAGAATTTCAAAAAAAAATGATAAACGCTATTGATCGGCTAAAGCCTGAGGAAAAGGCTATTATTATTGAAACGGAATTTAATGGCAAATCATTTAATAATTTAACAAAAGAATGGAATATACCAGTTGGCACATTGCTAGCTCGTAAGCACAGGGCTTTAGGAAAATTACAGAAAATTTTACATATAGAAAAAATGAAGTATAATCTTTAAAACTATAATACAATGATGACACATATTATGCATAGAAAGGGTGAACCAAAAATTATCTATGTTTTCAGGATAATAGGATTTGTAATTCTTGGACTAATTGGAGCAGTTGCGGTTGCTCTATTGCTTGGTTACGTGGTTGTTTGGCTTTGGAACTGGCTAATGCCCGGACTCTTTGGTCTGACTACCATTACTTTCTGGCAGGCAGTTGCATTAATTGTACTGGCCAGAATACTAATAGGCGGATTTAAGCATTCGCATAACCACAATCCAAGAAATAAAATTCCTTCCAGGTGGAAAACATTTATTAAGAATCATTCTGCTCATAACGAGTGGGAATATTACCACGAATATTGGAAAGAAGAAGGTGAACAGGCATTTAATGATTATGTAAGAAAGAAGAAAGGGGAATGAAACTATTGCAGACTGTCTCTTGATATACCATATTCCTTTTCTTCAGTATTGTCACCTATGGGTTCAACATGAATAGACACATCAAACAGATCGTTTATTTTTGATTTGATGCTTTGTTCAACTTCATGTGAAATTTCATGTGCCCTTTTCAGGGTTAGATTACCATCAACTTCAATATCGACGCCGATTTTCAGTTTATATCCGATATTTCTTACTGTAACCCTGTGAGGATTCTGAACACCCTCGACAGAATCAATGGCTTTAAATATTTGGTTGTATATTTTATAATCTTTTGTTCCATCCATTAATTCCAGGTTGGTCTGGAGAAAAATCTGAATAGCAACCTTTAAAATCCAGGCACTCACAATTAAGGCAGCTATTGAGTCTATAACAGGCATTTTGAATATATGTGAAGAAATCAGTCCGATTAATACTGAAAATGAAATTAACACATCATTTTGCATGTTTTTGGCATTGGCAATTAACATTTGACAATTTATACGGTTGCCTATTTTAAATAGATGAAATGATAATAAAACCTTACATATTATTGATATAATTGTTACGGAAACAGCCAGTGGTAATGAGATTTCGAAAGTAATGCCGGTAATCATCTTTCTTATTGCTACTATCGCTAATTCAACACCTGCCATAAAAATTATTAATGCTAATATCCTTGTTGCAATAGTTTCTGCCTTACCATAGCCATAAGGGAATTTTATGTTGGGGGGTCTTGATATTACATTGGCTGCTATTAAAGTAATTAATGAAGTTATTACGTCTTCAATTGAATCTATTCCATCTGCAACAACAGCGAGACTTCCTGCTAACATTCCGAATACTACTTTTAGCAAAGCCAATAAAGCATTACCTATAATAGATATCCATGATGCTTTTTTAATTTCCTGTTCTCTGTTTCTCATATTAATACTAAATAACTTTAAACAGAGTATCTTATAAATTTAGACACTATTAATCGATTACTATTCCTGCAAGTTCCCGATTTTAATTAATGTTTTTTCGTCAATAATTTTTATTCTTCGTCCTTGAAGTTCAATAAGATTGTCATTTTTAAATTCCGATAATAATCGAATGACAGATTCGGTTGCTGTACCAACTATGTTTGCTAATTCTTCACGGGTAAGTGATATTTTCAGATAATTTTCGCAGTCCAGCTCAAACTCCTTTTTCAGATGTATTAACACTTCTGCTAATCTTTCCTTAACTGTTTTTTGAGCAATATCAGTAATGTAATCATTAGCTTCTCCAAGTTCTTTACAAGCTATTTGTAAGAGTTCCATTGCAAATTCACCATTTGTTTTTACGAAATTTATAACAATATCACTATGAACAAAAATAATTAAAGAATCTTCCATTACTTTGGCTGTTGTACAGGCTCTTTCCCTGCTTAATGTAGATCTAAATCCCATTATGTCTCCTTTTTTAGCAAACCGTATAATTTGTTCTTTACCATCAATGCCGGTTTTGTAAATTTTAATAACACCTTTCCTGACCAAATAAAATCCGTTAATTCTGCTGCCTTCAGTATAAATAACGCTTCCTCTCTTATATGATTTGGATGCATGATCAACGGGTATTTTCGACAGCTCATCATCTGAAAGATGCCTGAAAATTGATTTTGCATCCTGAATATCAGGGTACATTGACCGGTATTTATTATTAATATTCATAGAATAAAATATTTGCTGCCATGTTAAATTCCGTTTAATTATTATTTTAACAAATTAAGGTTTTTATTACTTTGATAGTGCAATGTTAGTTTAAATATTTATGTACTTTTATATAAATATACTATGAAAGTTATCTAATATTAAGTTTTCATTTTTAAAATTAGTATTAATATTAGCTATTATTATGAATATTTTATTAAATGCGTTTTAGAAATTGTGTAAGGAATCAAAATTTTTAAAAACTTAAAATATTTAAAAACTCCCGGCTTATATATATTATTAATAAATCCCTTTAAAAATTAGTAAAAACAATCTATAAAATATTTGTCATGAGAGAGTCAATATCATTAAAATGGATGGATAATTTAGCATTTGAAGTAAATGTAGATGGACATAAAATTACCATAGATGCAAAAACTGAGGTAGGGGGAACCGATAAGGGTCCACCGCCAAAACCTTTAATGATGGTTGCATTGGCTGGCTGTACTGGAATAGATGTAGCTTCATTGCTAAAGAAAATGAGGGTTGAATTTGATGAATTCAATGTTAAGGTTGAAGGTGATATTACCGAAGAACATCCAAAGCATTTTTCAGGGATGCATATTATTTACGAATTCACAGGCAAAGATTTACCTGTAGATAAGATTATGAAAGCTATAGAATTGTCGCAAGATAAGTATTGCGGAGTTAGTTCAACTTACAAAAAAACTATGGACCTTAGCTATGAAATAAAAATTATTTAATTTTCCTGACTTTATAATTGAATAGATTTTTAAATATTACCTACGATTTTCTTTCTCTCATTTTCCCGCAGGTATGTGCTGCATGCGGAGATAGCCTTTATAAAGAGGAGGCATCTATATGCACTAAATGTTTATACCAGATTCCTAAAACCAATTTTCACCTGGATACGGAAAACGAAGTTGCTCAATTATTTTGGGGGCGGGTAAAATTGCACGCAGTCACTTCATATTACTACTATCATAAAGGGAGCAAGTTTCAAAGGATTATTCATCAATGTAAGTATTCAGGGCAAAAATATATCGGTTATGATTTTGGAAAAATGTTTGCCATCGAATTAAAACATACCTGCTTTTCTGAGATTGATGTAATTCATCCGGTACCTTTACATTTTAAAAAATTAAAAAAAAGAGGATATAATCAAAGCGAATATATAGCACAGGGGATGTCTGAAGTTCTTAAAAAACCAATAATAACTGATGCTGTTTGTAGAGTAAATGCAGCAGAGACTCAGACAAAAAAGACAAGATATGAAAGATGGAAAAATGTTGAAGGTGTTTTTAAAATTAAAAATTGTTGTAAACTGGAAAATAAGCACGTGCTACTTGTTGATGATGTTATTACCACCGGATCAACTATTGAAGCCTGTGCCGGTGAAATTTTAAAACTTAATAATACTAAAGTAAGCGTGGTTACATTAGCATTTGCAAAATTGGAGGGATAATTAACCTCACTCAATAACCCAGTTTATTTCAACATCCCAGTTTGATCTGACATTAATTTCATCTTTATAGTAGCTGACTTTTTCCGGTTGTAATTTTTTTAAGTAATTACCAGTATCCCATACAAGGTTATTATTATTATCATAAACAACTTTTAGCTTATAACCTTTAGGTTTAAGAAATCCAAATTTAATGCTACTACTTTGTGAAGTATATTTTTCTTTCAGGATATTCTCTTTACTGTCAAGTAACTGAATAATTAGGGGAGAAGCGACATTTTCAACTGTCAGTATTATAGATCCATAGTAATCACTTTTTTGTGTACTAAAGTTTAATAATATAGTATCATTTGATAAGCCATACATATCCGTAAAGGTCTTCGGCTTAATAAGTAACTTATATTTCGTATTCTCCTCCCATTTATTGATGATCTTATAATTTCTGAGTTTGCCAGTGTCTTTTATTAAATCAAATTGCTGATTTATTTCAATGGTATCTTCAATTTTAAATATATTTATTAGGGAGTCGCTATAGCTGGTAATTGGTTTTTCTGTAATAATTCTGATAAATTCATTCAAATCAATTGTGCCTCCATTATTAATATTTAATTTAAGATTCAGATATTTTTCTTTTTCAACCTCATCCTGGGTATTCTTACTTTTTTTACCCGGTTTGCTTTTTTCCTTAGGTTCACGAAATCTTAAATCAATCGTATCAATTTGTGTAACATAATTTTTTAACGAGTCAATTATAGTATATTTCAGTTGCAGGGAGATAGTATCCATATTGCTTATTGCCGTATCCCGGATCCAGCAGATAACAGTATCATCACTCGCGGACTTTTCTTCCAGGAACCACTCATTATCATATGTAAAGTTTCGCGGTATTATGGACAAACTATCATATAATGAGTGTTTAAAAGTAAACATTATTTTTTCTCGTGTTATTCTTTCTTTTCCGGTTAAATATTGGAATTCATTTTCTTCCTGAAAAAGAAACATATTAACATGCAGGGCATACTTAATCTTTTTTTCAATTAGCATTGTGTCTCCGGTTATCGAGTCGATAATAAAATCCTGCAACAGAGGATCAATCGCTATGCTGTCAATATTAATTAAAGAATCAGCCAGGTAGTAATCTGCAGTTTCTATTAATTCAGGACTTATAATAAATGGGGTATCAATGAATGAAATATATTCACTATTCTGATCAAATAATAAATTTGAGTTTGCATCTTTTAAAGCAAAAATTCTAAATGTGTCTGATTTGATATTATTTATAGCAAATGTTCCATCCTGGTTGGTTTTTCCAATATATGAGGGAATTTCAAGATAAGGGACCGAATCCTTCAAATTATCATAGATCATAATAAAAACCGGTTCTTTATCGGCTTGCAGGTTAAAAGCATCAACCAGCTTGCCTGTAACTGACAATGAGTCTACATGATCTCCGGTTGAAAATACAAATTCAAAGTTAGAAAGAGGATTTCCTTCATTATTATCCACTATTGCATTTCCAAAATTCAGGGTATATGTTGTACTGTCTTTTAAGTCATTATTTAATTCAATAACCAGACTTTTACCTTTAAGTTTTGTTAAGGGTGTTTCATCAAATGGGGGAGATGTTATAAGTTCATTTAATATATTTTTAAGTTGTATGAACTCATTAAATGTCAGCTCAATTTTATTAACATTAAATTCAGTTGAGTAATTCTCCGGCCTGCTATTGATTATTACCGGAGGATCCTCATCCTTGGGGCCTCCGACAGGTGATCCTACCTTGGCACAGTTATACAATAACACACATGTTATGATAATTGTAAATCGGTATAAAGTTATTCTATGCAAAACAAAACTGTTTAATTAAGTAATGTATTCACAAACTTAATAACTTTAAAATTATTATAAGTTTGAGATCGCGGAAATATAAATTTTTCTTTTTTATTTTGTTTATTAGATTTGTCATTACTTTATTTTTAGATTATGATAGTAAATTTTGTTGTTTGGAATTTAAGGCCGCAAATAATCGATTTCGGAGGTTTTGAAATCAGGTACTATAGTTTATTATTTGTAATGGCCTTTATATTTGGATATATAATATTAAGCCGATTATTCAGGAAAGAAGGATTACCCATAGAACTACTTGACAGGCTGACAATATATATAGTCATAAGCACAATAATAGGAGCAAGATTAGGGCATTGTCTCTTTTATGAGTTTGATTATTATATAAATCATCCCCTGGAAATGATTCTTCCCTGGCAGGGAAAGATAGGAGAAAATTTTCAGTTTACTGGTTATCAGGGCCTTGCCAGCCATGGAGCTGCAATAGGTATTCTTATCGGAACATATTTATTTAGCAGAAAGTCAAAAAAACCCTATTTATGGACACTTGATAAAATAGCAATAATAATAGCCTTGTCAGGTTTATTTATAAGGGCGGGTAACCTTATGAATTCTGAAATATATGGCAAACCCACTAATAGTGATTATGGCTTTGTTTATGTCAGAGATTTTACTGATCTTCTGTATAGATTGGAAAAAGATAGAATTAAGCATATAAAATATAATAAGATTCAAAGTGATACAGTAAATACTGAAGAGTTTCCGCCAATTAATATTGATATAGAATTCTCAGTTAAAATGAAAAGCGAAGAGTATATTAGAAATTTTGCAGAATATGAGTTTAAGGATGCTTTGCAAAGAATCTACAGCCAACGCAATATTGTACATCCCTACATTGATAATCTGGATTATAAAATAGAGAAAAAAAACAGGAAATACCATTTAATAAGCAAACTATACTGTATCCCTCGTCATCCGTCACAAATATATGAGGCAATAGCATATTTCATTATTTTTCTGTTACTTATGTTCATACATGAAAGAAAAGGTACTAAGCGAAAAAATGGTTTAATATTTGGAGTATTTATGGCGGTATTATTTTTTGCAAGATTTTTAGTTGAATTCCTTAAGGAAAATCAGGAAGATTTTGAAAGCTCTCTCCCCCTGAATATGGGTCAACTCCTAAGTATTCCATTTATTGTACTTGGTATTGTGTTTATTTTAATAACAAGAACAAAGAACTCGAAGAAACTAACATAATATTCGTTAACGTTTATAAAGCATTTATCAGTTTATACTCAGCCTTGAAACTAAAACAGGTTCTGTTTGTTATTGATATTATCAAAGGTTTCTGATAAATTACTTATACTGTCTTAATATATTTTAATATTAAGATATGTAAAAAGGATTTAAAAAATAATATTGATTTATTATGTCGGATAATCATAATACTATTGAGCATAATCATGACTTGAATGCAACTAAATTATTAGTTTCTGCATTGCTTAATGTTATTATAACAATTGCAGAAATTATTGGAGGACTAATTTCAAACAGCCTGGCACTGATTTCTGATGCATTGCATAACCTGGGAGATTCCATTGCTGTTTTCATTGCCTATATTGCCCATATTATTAGTAAAAAAGATTATACCGATAAAAAAACATTCGGATATAAACGCATTGAAATACTCGCTGCATTGCTAAATGCTATTATTCTGGTTGTAATTGTAATATTTCTTATTATCGAAGCAATTAGGAGGTTCCAAAATCCTGAACCTATTAAAGGATTAATAATGTTTGTTGTCGCGGTTATTGGATTGCTTGCTAACTTATTTGCTGTTATTCTTATTAGTAAGGAATCAAAAAAGAATATTAATATTAAAGCCGCATATCTTCATCTGTTTGGAGATACTATCTCTTCAGTAGCAGTAATTTTAGGGGCAGTCTTTATTTATTTTTTAGGAGTTTATTGGATTGATCCCCTAATTACTATTTTAATAGGTATATATTTATTAAAAGAAACTTATTCAGTATTAAAGAGTGTAGTTGACATTCTGATGCAAGGTACTCCTAAAAATCTGGATTTGAAAAAAGTAAAACATGTAATTGAACAATTGCCGGAGGTAGATAATATACATCATATTCATGCATGGAACCTAAACGACAGGGAGATACATTTTGAATGCCATGTTGATTTGGTAAAAGATTCAAAAGTTAGTGACACGGAGAGGATAAGAAACAAAATTCACGAAATTCTTTTGAACAAATTTCATATTTCTCATGTTACTGTTCAATATGAGTTTAATAGTTGTGATAACAAAAATATGATACATACAACTTAATAAATTCGAATCAGCTTATATACTTATTGATTTTAAAACCTGTAATAAGAATCTTGGGTTATGAGTTATAACGTTTAATACAAAATAATTGCGGAATTTATAAAAGTGAAATACATTATACTATACATAAGAGAACTGGTGAGCTTATTAAATGATATGGCTCCCTGGCTGATATTGGGATTTTTAATCGCCGGTATATTACATGTTTTTTTCCCTCATGGTAAAATCAAGCGTATTCTTGGTAAGAATAGTGCAAGATCTGTATTAAATGCTACATTACTGGGTATTCCATTACCTCTTTGTTCATGTGGTGTAATACCAACAGGAATCTCATTTTACAGGAATGGCGCTTCAAAAGG